>JAOUPL010000152.1 GCA_029879825.1 Candidatus Bathyarchaeota archaeon | reverse complement strand
GCCGCTACCTCTGAGAAACTTGCTTTGGAAAACGTGGATAAAGGCGCCCTAATCTATGGCAAGGGAAGAATTATGGGAGCAACAGGCTTACTATTGGGACTAGCGAAAAAACGTGGATGGGAAGGCATATGCTTGTTGGGCGCAACAACGGGCATCAGAGCCGACAGAGAATCCGCCCGCTACGTTTTCAAATTCCTAACGAAGACTCTAGGACAAGTGTGAAGGAAAGACTTGAGGCAGCGAAGGGAAAGCGTTAAGAGAGAAACATAACGTATTCATCTGCAAAACGTAGCTTACACTTGAAGGGATAATCATGGCGTTCCTTCGATCACTAAAGAAAGGACAAGAAAGCTTCGCAAAGGCGTTGTTAAGGCTTTTTTCAGTCTTCCTTATCTTCGGGGGACCCACATACCTGCTTTACATTCTTGACAAATTGGAGGTCCCCAGACTTCTCGTCCTTCTTGTCGGTTTAGCCGCCTTCGCAGCAGGTATTATCCTCTTTATGTATTCATCAAAAGAGGAAGGAAAGGTTAAAGCTTCTAGCTAAGGGCTTTCCTTTGCCTTTATGGATTCCAATCTTTCCCGTATTATTTGGTTGGCTAATTCGGGATCAGCCTTGCCTTTCGTTGCTTTCATGAGTTGCCCCACTAGAAAGTGAACAGCTTTTTCGTCTAGGAGGGCGTCTTTCACAGCTTTTGGATTCTTCTTGAATATTCTGTTCACCGTCTTTTCAAGGGCTTCGCGGGAAGCTATCTTTACCAACCTCTTTTCTTCAATGATTTGCCATGGACGCCGTCCAGTTAATACGATTTCAGGGAGAATCCTCTTGCCGATTTTTCCGCTTATGGTTCCTTCATCTATGAGCCTAATCATTTCAACGAGATGTTCTGTGGTGATTTTGGATTCTGAGAGTTCAAGGTTGTTTTCGTAAAGACAACGTAGTAGGTCGCTCATCATCCAATTGCTGACTTCCTTTGGTTTATTGCACAATTCTAAGCATCTTTCGAAAAAATCTGCAAGCGCCTTGTCGCTTACCAAGACTTCAGCATCGTATTTGGGGATGCTGTACGTGGTTGTGAAACGTTTTATTCGAGCCTCTGGCAACTCAGGCATTTTCTCCTCAATTTTTTCGATGAAATCTTTTGTGATTACGATTGGAACAAGATCAGGCTCGGGAAAATATCGATAGTCATGTTCCTCCTCTTTGGTGCGCAGCGTGATTGTTATTCGGCGTGTTTCATCCCAGTGTCTCGTTTCACGCTCAACTGCAAGTCCCTTTTCCAACAGATCTTTTTGCCTCATAATCTCGAAGGATAATGCACGCTCCACTTCTTTGAAGGAAGAAATGTTTTTGATTTCAACTCTGGTTCCGCCGGCGAGGGAAATGTTGGCGTCGCATCGCATGGCTCCTTCTAACCCTCCGTCAAATATTCCTAGATGTTCCAGTATAGACCGCAGTTTTTGAAGGAAGATCCTCGCCTCCTTTGGAGAGTTGAAGTCCGGATCTGTAACGACCTCTAGGAGGGCGATGCCTGATCGGTTGTAATCGACTAGGGTGTAGGGTGACTGATCAATTGGTCCTAGGTGAACCAGTCTTCCGGGGTCCTCCTCCAAATGAACTCGGCTAATTCGAATCTTCTTTCTTTTTCTGCCGACTTCGATGTAGAGAAAACCGTCAACAGCCAGCGGAACTCCTCCTGCCCGGTCGTATTGGGATATCTGGAAGTTTTTGGGCATGTCTGGGTAGTAGTAATTTTTTCGAAAGAAGAACATGTGTTCTGACACATTGCAGTTTAGGGCTAGCGCCGCCATCACCGCGAACTCGACCGCTTTCTTGTTGAGGACGGGAAGAGCGCCTGGTATTCCGAAGCAAACTGGACACACTAGGGTGTTGGGGTCTTTGCCTCGATAATCTGAGGAGCACCCGCAGAAAAGCTTGGTTTTTAGGCTGGTTAATTGGGTGTGAATTTCTAAGCCTATGACAATTCTGTTGCGGTTGTTGATGGACATTTCTGTGATGATATTTCGTCTGCTGAATTTAGATGTTTTGTCTGGTTCTTCAAATGAAAAGATTTAAGAAACCGTGGCTTTAGAATTGAAGGTGGCGGGGCAAAACCGTAGCGAGAGAGTTGAGCTCTCCTACAAGGGTGGGGTAGCCAGGTTAACCCGCTGGGC
>JAOUPL010000151.1 GCA_029879825.1 Candidatus Bathyarchaeota archaeon | reverse complement strand
TTAGCTACTATGAGAGTGAAAGCTGCGATCCCAGCTTTTGCCGCTCCATAATTGCTTTGGCCTGGATTGTAGACAAGCCCGGCATCCGAAACCGTGTTTATGATTCTTCCTTCAACGGGTTTGCCAGCCTTTTGTTGTTCCCTCCAATAAGCGCAGACATGTCTAGTGCAGTTGAAGGTTCCTTTGAGGTGAACACCCAAGACGGCGTCCCATTCCTCCTCAGTCATGTTGAATATCATTCTATCTCTCAAGATCCCCGCGTTGTTGACCAAAATATCTAGCTTGCCGAAACTGCTTATGGCTGTGTCAATTATCCTTTTCGCAGCCTGAAAATCGACAACGCTATCGTAGTTTGGTACCGCTTCTCCGCCGAAACCTCTTATTTCTTCTACGATGTCATCTGCTGGTCCGTGATGTTCACCTTCTCCGTCGAAACCGCCGCCAACATCGTTGACAACAACTTTCGCTCCTTTTTTGGCCAAGAGCAAAGCTTCCCCTCTGCCTATCCCTCTTCCAGCTCCTGTAACGATCGCTACTTTACTCTCTAACAGCTGGGACATTCCATACCTCCTGAGTTTAGAAAAACAACGAACAACATAAATACTTTATGCGCGCACTTTGAAAACATTTTGCTAGGAAAAATTTCTTGAAGATAATACGGAATATTTGAATTCCAACGTTGTTTCAAATGTGAAAAGTCGGAGGGAGTTCTTTTCTCTCTTCTTTTAGAGGGGTATTAATGAATGTATGCACGATTGAAATCTATGAACAGTAACTTCAAAGGAGAGGAAACATTTTTTAGAGAAATTGGATTTTTACCGCTGGTGATATTCATGGTAAGTAATTTCTACGAATTTGCAGAAGAACTCAGGACCGAAGCTGAAAATACGATCAAATCAGAATTATCCAGAAGATCATTTCTTGAACGTGCCGGCTTTCGGATATTTATGCCGCTAACAGTTAACATCGTTACAGACCAAGGCGCTGTGTCTCTGACTATTTTCAAAGATGGAACTATCCAACTGAGGAGGGATATTTCTTCCAGTCCTGATAATATTATGAAAGCTAATTTTGAAACGTTAATTGGTCTATGGCACTCGCGTGACAGGAATCAATTTGTTCAAGCGGAGAGGGAGGGAAGGATAAAGATAACTAGCCGCAGCTATAGAGGACAACAAGCTGAAAGAAAACTTAGAGAACTTTTAGGGTACTAGTTCAAGATGCGCGCGCATCAAGACTTGTTACATTCGTTAGACTCCAACGCGATCATTATGGAATATGAACATGCGAGCGCCCCAACATTAAAAGAATGAATTGAAAATTCAGTTTCTACGGGAAGCCCAAAGGCTGATGAAATGGGATGCTTCCTTAAGGGGATTTTCCAAGACCATTGACACTCCGACGGTGCATTCAAGCCAGCATCCCTCACAAGAAGAAACTTTAAGCCAACCTTCACTTTTCCGCTTTTCCTTCAAAATTTCGCCAGCTGAATCCGTGAGAAGGTTACCAAGTACTACGTCCGCTCGAGCGGGACAGGCTAGAAGCCTACCCATGGGGTCAATGGCCACATAGAGTTCTCCAGCGTGACAAATCTTAGGCGCCTTACCATCAAAAAACAGTTGAAAACCCTTGACAAAATTTGTAGGCACTGCCAGGAAACTGTGATCAACGCGTTTACGCTTTAACAAATAGTCCAAAAGCTTGGAAAGCGCTTCGTGGGAAGGAGTATTTTGGGGTGGAGGGGGATAAGGATGGATGGGTTGAACCTGAGCGAAGTCGACTAGGCTATGGAGTTCCTCAATGAATTGGGGCAGTATTTCGATGTTCCACGGAGTTACAACACTGTTCACTCCAACTCTCACTCCGCGAGCCTTTAACAATTTTATAGCTTCAATGGCCTTGTCGTAGGTTCCTGCCACCCCCCTTATTTTGTCATGAATTTCCCTAGGGCCGTCAAGGGATACAACGACCACGTCAAAGACATCTGCGATCTCAGAGGCTCTACTGTTTTTCAAGAGGGTTCCATTGGTGTTCATGCTTACTAGACAACCATAAGATGAGGCTTTTTTGGCAAGGATCGACAAGTCTTTACGTAGCAGTGGTTCGCCTCCGCTGAGGTCGAAAAAGGGGACGCCTAAGCTGCAAACTTCATCTATGGCAGTCAACGCTTTCTTTGT
>JAOUPL010000048.1 GCA_029879825.1 Candidatus Bathyarchaeota archaeon | reverse complement strand
AAATCAGTTTGGCCGTGAAATCCTCAAGTTTCAAATAATGTTCTTTCGAAAGAACCACGAGAACGCTTCTTTCCGCGTGACCCAGCAAATTCGGAATAACAACAGCATCACCAACAAAAATTCTTCCGTCCTCAAGGAAATCTCGCGTGAACATGGGCGTTTTTTCTTTCACGCTTTCCGGACAAAAGGGGCAATTCATCTTTGTCTTCTTAACTAAAGACCTGAGCAATTCCTCGTCTGAAACCAGAGATTTACAAATATACTTCAGCATTCCTCTTATGACCGTCGTGTTGCGACCAGTCAGCGGGTCAGCTCTATACTCAAATGTTACGACATCTTCTTCGAAATTCTTCAAAGGGTTCAAGATCTTGGAACGCTTGATGGTTTTCTCAAAGACTATCATACAGAACACCTTTCATTATGTGCGTTCTTTCTTAGTTTCCTTCGACCATTCTTCAACACCAAAAGCTATAATAAGATTTTCAATCCACACGCACGTGCGCTACAAGGTCGGAAGGGAAGTATTGTTGGTTCCATCATAGGGTCTTGCATGCTATGATCGAACGCTCAAGAAGATAGAAATCAACTATTTTGCAAGATACGTCCGCGCTTGATAAAACCAAACTTCATGTGCGCGCGTCATGATTTTTCAAGTGCACTCTTTTTGATGTGATCAATTCTCCTCTCTAAATCCAGAATTCTCCTTTCCAAATCCTGTATCTCAACCGTGCAATGCTCTATATGCTTTCCATCCATAGCAATCCAGTAAGCAATGGCCATACCGCAAAAGCCTAACACAAGATAGTAAACGTAGAGGGACATTTGCCACGTCTCTAGAAAACTCCAAAAAACGTTTAGAACATAACCAGTCGCAAAAATCCCGATTAGAAAGTTCAGTAAATGTGTGTAAGCCAGGAAAGTTCGCATCTTCATTTTTCTTACCCTTCAATGAGATTCTTTGCTTTCAGCTTAAAGCTTTTTAGAGCTAGGCTTCAAGGTGCAGAATCGATCTAAAACGGGTTGAAACGTATCTACAACGACAACCCAACAGGTGTGGGTAAAAGCTTTTAGCGTAATCTGCGTAAGAAACAGTTGGGAGAGAAAGGACAACCATTAAAGGCATAGTTAGAGAAAATAAGGAAAGTGAGATGACACTCATGCAAACTTTGAGAAGCCTACGGGAAAAAATTGAGAAGTTGGAAAGTGAAAAAACCGATCTTCTTGAGGAGATAGCGAAGCTCAAACAAGCGGGGGAAGAGAAGGCTAGCGCTCTGGAGGAAGAGGTAACCACGCTGAGAAAGGAAGCAGAATCGCTGAAAAAGCTGCTAGAAAACCTCTGATAGGCGCGCGCTCACCTGCGTTCAGGAAGTTTCGAATAGGCTCCGTCCGGCGTCCTATAAACGGCTAACCGTCCAACAGTATCCCAACTGTCTCCTTCCCTACGTCTGAGCTGCACAACGATAACTTCAGCAGTGGGATCGGTCTTCCCAGGCCAGATGCTAATGCCCAGATAATCTCGTTCACTGAGACGTGTATAAAACCGTGCTTTGGGCTGAGAGGTTGAACTCAACTTCATCACTACAATTCTTTTAGGAGTCACACCTTTTTATTTTTAGAGTATCCATTGATGGACGACCGCGCAGAAAACATTTACTTTAAGCTTGGCTGTAAGCTCCAGAAACACATTCCCCTTTTTCTATCAATTGATGCACATATAGGTTACTAGAATCAACCAGAAGAACCCAAGATTTTGATTTTGAAAACATTTTCCCAGGTCGTAAACGTTTTAATGTTTGGGGCCAAATCTTAATTTGCGCGTGCGCATGTGAAATCAAAATGCCGTTGCATTCGTTGCTGGAAAAGATTCGGAACGTATTTTCGGGTAAGCCTCAAAGAGGGGAGACGCCAGTTAAAAGGACCGCGGAGAAGGAAAAAAGTTCCTCAGAGTGTCCTCATAATCTCGGATATTTGGCAAGTCGCCCTAAGAATGCTCGCATACCGCAAAAATGTCTAGTCTGCCAAAAAATATTGGAGTGCATGCGCGGGTAGAAAAACAATGAGTTTAGCCTAATCTATGTCCGTGCATTCGAGGGAAACGATTAAAAAGGTGTCATTGTAGGAAGCACGTAACGTCTCGCTGTTACTTCAGCCATCGAGAACCGAGAAATCATCAATTAAAGCGTAGTTTTTCGGAGAAAACGCCAAAGGCTTCATAAACATGACCGCACAATATATTCATCTTGGGCCGAGAAAATGTCACTTTCAGGAAAAATGTACGCGTGGGGAGAAAGGGCAAAGTATGTCCCAGAAGAAGCTGGTGTCTACGCCTTTTACAACGAAGACAGAATTCTAATATACCTTGGCGGAAGCACAAACCTTCAAAAAACCTTCACTCACTACTTAGAAACAAACTTCTCTGACGACCCTCGAAAACGCGAAACCATATACTATAAGAGGGAGTCCACCCTCAACTGGAAAGAGAGAGTAAAAGAGCTTCTGGACGAGTACAGCCAACAGCACGGAGAATTACCGAAGTTGAACATCCCTCCGGAACCATCTAAAAAAGAAGTCGCCAGTGAATGGGGATTCTACTTCTACGAAGATGTTGGCAAACCGCTCTTCGAAGCAGCCTTCAATTTGGAAGATTTCTGGGAGAAAATAGGGAAGATTCCGGTTGCTTCACTGGAGTTCCACCAAAAAAGAGGGGACTTCGCCAACTGGATTCGCGACGTTTTCAAGGAAACACAACTAGCAGAAAGAATTGAGAAAATATACAGCATCGGCGAAGACCTTAGGAGAGAACTCTTGAACGCTAGGCATAACCCGGAGGTCGCAGAATGTCCCCGATGTGGAACTCAAGCAGGTCCAGTTAAGACCTGGAAGATGGCTGGAAAACCAAGTAAAACCGGTGAAAGGCTTCAACTAACCATAGGCTTCTACAAATGCAACAACTGCAAAAAAACGTTTAGGAACGTAATCAAGAAAGAAAAAATCGAATCCACGAGCTGAATACGGACCACGCAACAAAAATTCGAATTCAAAACTAAATGCAGATATAACTCACAAAAATAGTGTCGGAACTTTTTCGCGAGCGCCAAATCCTCTTTGGGTTAAAGTGATATAAGAAAGGCGCTCATAAAACTAGCTATAAAGAGGCTTTATTATGAAGGCTCTCGTGCTTAGTGGTGGCAAAGGCACTAGGCTTAGGCCTTTAACGTTCACAACCGCGAAACAGCTAATTCCAATAGCCAACAAGCCCATTTTAGGCTATGTTTTAGACCATATTTCGCAAGCTGGCATCAAAGACGCAGGCGTCATAATAGCCCCAGAAACAGGCAAAGACGTTAAAGGTTATGTTAAAGACGGTTCTGCATGGAACATAAAAGTCAACTACATAGTTCAGGAACCCCTAGGACTCGCGCACGCCGTGAAAACAGCCAGAAGCTTTCTAGGCGAAGATGACTTCATAATGTATCTAGGCGACAACCTGATAGGAAAAGGCATCAACACCCTCCTAGAAAGATTCTGGAACGAAAAGTTGGACAACCTCATCCTCCTAAAAGAAGTTGAAAACCCAACAAGATTCGGCATCGTAGTGCTAGACAGCCAAGGTAACGTCGCTAAGCTCGTTGAAAAGCCTAAAACTCCACCAAGCAACTTAGCCCTCGTGGGCGTCTACATCTTCTCGAACAAAATCCACCAAGCCATAAAACGAATAAAGACTTCGTGGAGAGGAGAACTCGAAATCACAGACGCCATACAAGAAATGATAAACCAAGGCTTCAAAGTTAAAGCGGAAAAGCTGGATACTTGGTGGCTTGACACAGGGAAAAAAGACGACATACTAGTCGCCAACGCCAAACTACTAGACGAATACATCAAACGAGAAACAAAAGGAGAAATACATGAAAGCAAAGTTGAAGGAAGAGTCACCGTCCGAGAAAACGCCAGAATCGTGAACAGCACCGTTAGAGGTCCATGCATAATCGGCGAAAACTGCCTCATCAAAAACTCCTTCATAGGACCGTACACAAGCGTAGGCAACGAAGCCCACGTTATAGACAGCTCAGTTGAATATAGCGTAATACTTGAAAACGCTCTAATAAGAGGAGTTGAAAGACTAGAAGAAAGCCTCATAGGAAGAAATGCAAAAATCCTAAAAAATCAAAAACATAAAACCCTAAAACTCAACATAGGCGACTTCTCAGAGGTAGAAATATGAAGGAACATCCACTCAAAGGAGTAAAAACCTACGAATTAAATATGATGCCCGACGAAAGAGGCTTCTTCGCCGAAGGCCTAAGAAAAGACTGGAAAGAGCTTCTCGAAGGCGAATGGGTAACACAAGCAAACATAAGCTACAGCTACCCCAACATTATAAGAGCTTGGCACAAACACCAAAGAGGGCAAATAGATTACTTCCTAGTTCTAAAAGGAGCCATGAAAATCTGCGCCTACGAAGAAGAAACAGCAAAGATGGCTGAAGTTATAGCGACAGGCGAAAAACCCACGCTGGTAAGGATACCCGGGAAATATCTGCACGGAACAAAAACCGTCAGCAACGAACCATCCCTAACAATCTACTTCGTCACGAAACTCTACGACTATCAAAACCCAGATGAAAGCCGCAGACCATGGAACGACCCAACAATAGTCCCGACAGAAATAAACGGCAAAAAAGACGACCCCCGCGTTGGCAAACCTTGGGACTGGTTCCGCCCCCCGCACAAATAAGAGGCAACGATAAATGCGAGTGTTAGTAACAGGCGGAGCAGGCTGCATAGGCTCTGTTCTCTCCGGAATTCTCCTAGAAAAGGGCTACGAGGTAACATGCCTAGACAGACTCTTCTTCGGGTTAGACCCAATAAAGGAAGTCGCCAACAAAATTCACCTAATAAAAGACGACATCAGATGGTTTAAACCAGAAATTCTCAAAGGCATAGACGCCGTCTTCGACCTAGCATCGCTATCAAACGACCCAAGCGGCGAACTAGAACCGCAAAAAACCCTTGAAATAAACTATATAGGACGAGTCAGAGTAGCCAAACTCTCGAAAAAATATGGAGTCTCCAGGTACGTTTTGGCAAGCACCTGCAGCGTCTACGGATTCCGAGAAGAGATCCTAACCGAAGAATCCAGCCCCAACCCGCTAACAACCTACGCAAAAGCCAACGTGCTAGCAGAAAAGGAAATCCTACCACTAGCAGACAAATCCTTCACCGTAACAGCACTCAGACAAGCCACAGTCTACGGACTGTCTCCCAGAATGAGATTCGACCTAGCAATCAACGGAATGACCTTGGGCTTCTTCAAAAACGGCAAAATACCAATCATGAGAGACGGAAAACAATGGCGCCCCTTCATACACGTAAAAGACACCTCAAAAGCCTTCACCGAAGTCTTAGAAGCAGATCCAGAATTTGTCAACGGTCAAGTTTTTAACACAGGCAGCAATGAACAAAACGTCCAAATCTTCACCTTGGCGAAACTCATAGCAGAGTCCATCAACTTGCCGTTCAACTACGAATGGTACGGCTCACCAGACAAAAGAAGCTACAGAGTAAGCTTCAACAAAATCAAAGAAACACTGAACTTCAAGCCGCAGTATACACCCAAAGAAGGAGCAAAAGAAGTGTTCGACGCGCTTAAAGATGGGAGAGTATCAGGAGACGATTTACGAACAATAACCGTCAAATGGTATAAGCACTTACTAGAAATGCACACTGTCATCAAAGAAGTCGAAATCAACGGAGCAATACTATGAAAATAATAATCATAGGCCCAACAGGACAACTCGGCACAGACCTCATGAAAGTATTACGAGATGAACATCAAGTCATAGGCCTCACACACCAAGACATAGAAGTCACAGATTATAACAGCTGCCTAATTTTAAAGGAGCATCACCCCGATGTCATCATAAACACCGCCGCATTCCACAAAACAGACCAGTGCGAAGAAGAACCCCTAAAAACGTTCTCCGTAAACGCCTTAGGCGCCAGAAACATCGCTACAATATCCAAAGAAATCGGAGCCACAACCATGTTCATAGGCACAGACTACGTCTTCGACGGCTCCAAAAACGAGCCCTACACAGAAGATGACACCCCAACCCCAATCAACACCTACGGAATCTCAAAACTAGCTGGAGAATTCTACACAAAACAAAACCCAAAACACTATATCATCAGACTTGCAAGCCTATTCGGCGTAGCAGGAGCAAGCGGCAAAGGAGGAAACTTCGTCGAAACGATGATAACAAAAGCCAAAAAAAACGAAACCATCAATGTTGTTGATGACATGTGGATGAGCCCAACATATTCAAGAGACGCAGCCACAACAATAAAAAATATGCTGGAATCAAAGCTACCATTCGGAACTTACCACTCGACAAACAAAGGCTACTGCACGTGGTTCCAATTCGCCAAAGAAACATTCAGACTTTTACGCTTAAAGCCGGCTTTGACACCAATAGAAACACGCGAACTAAAAATAAAAGCAAAAAGGCCAAGATTTTCGGCATTAAGAAGCACAAAACTTCCAAAATACGGCATACAAATGAGGGAATGGAAAGAAGCTCTTCGCGACTATCTAGTCGAGAAAGGACACAACCGCACCAACCAATTCTGCGAGTAAAATAATGGTCTAGCGCGGGCGTCTTCCAGTAGTTTTATAACAGCGATATTCTCTTTTGATAGGATACTATCACATTCGTCTGGCAAGAGGCATACCCATGATTCTAAAGATGTTCACATTTGGAATGTATCTGACGAACTGCTATGTCGTAGGCTGCGAGGAAACCAAGGAAGCCATAGTCATCGATCCTGGATTTGACAGAGACAGAGAAGCTAAAGAGGTTCTTGACTTTATTGAACAAAATGATTTGCATGTTAAGTACATCGTTAACACGCATGGTCACGCTGATCACACAGCTGGAAACGGAATCATAAAAAAAGCAACTGGCGCCCTCATCTTGATCCATGAAGATGACGCAATAATGCTTACCACCGTTGCCAAAACTCTTTCAATGGTTTTTGGGCTTCGTGTGACATCGCCGCCAGCCGACAGAACACTCCATGAGGGAAACGTCATTCAAGTTGGACGCATCAACCTCGTGGTTCTCCACACACCGGGACACAGCAGAGGCGGCATATCCCTCCTAGGCGAGAATTTTGTTTTTCCGGGGGACACTCTTTTCGCTGGCTCTATAGGTAGGACCGATTTTCCAGGCGCATCTTTCGAAGAAATCATGCAGTCAATCAAAACCAAACTGGTAACATTGCCAGACCACTTCAAAGTATATCCTGGTCACGGCCCCGTCACCACCATAGGCGAAGAAAAGAAGCACAATCCTTTCCTGCAGATGTAATCAATTCTCAATACTGTGGAAACACCATGGAGATTCAGCTGGATACGTCAACAGTCCCTTTCAGTTTGGAGCACACTCTGAGATGCGGTCAGTTGTTTCGATGGAAAAAATTGGGCGATTGGTGGTACGGCGTTGTTAAAGACAAGGTTGTTAAGATAAGACAAATCGCTGACAAGTTGATGTTTCAAATGTTTCCTGAAAAGACGACTGCAGAGTTTATCGAGAACTACTTCAGGCTGGATGACAACCTACCATCTATACTTTCCCAAATAAACAAAGATGAGCACATAAGAAGGGCTATTCAACGTTGCCATGGACTGAGAATAAGCAGGCAAGAACCATGGGAGTGCCTAATCTCATACATCTGCGCAACCTACAAGAACATCCCAGCTATCAAAAACATGATTCTTAACCTCTCCAAACAATTTGGAGACAAGATAACTTTCAACGGTCACGATTTCTACACGTTTCCAAAGCCGAGCGACCTAGCACACGCTGGTCTCGAAGAAATGAGAAGTTGCAAGTTGGGGTTCAGGGCAGAGCGGGTTTTAGAAACCTCAAGAATTCTGGACCGCGAAGAATTCAACCTAGAGGACTTGAGGAAAATGAATTATGAGAAAGCTAGACAGAAATTGTTGTCACTGCCGGGAGCGGGACAAAAAGTCGCTGACTGCGTTCTCCTCTTCTCCCTAGACAAGTTGGAAGCTTTTCCTGTGGACATTTGGATGAAGCGTGCGGTTCTAGAATTCTATCCAAGCTATTTCGAACGTTCATTTGTCAAAAGAGTTTCCACCAAAAGCTCGATTACACCACGCGAATATAAGACAATCAACTCGTTTGGAAGAGAATATTTCGGGAAATACGCAGGATATGCACAAGAATATTTGTTCACGCTGTCAAGAGAGCATTAGAAATGTGCGCGCTGAATTCTTCTTTTAACTTGGAACAACTCCAATTCTTGTTATAGAAACATTTCTTTTTTCAAGTCCATGAATTAAGGGAGTCATGCCCAGGAATCGCCTATTGACATGCTGGGGGGTTAAAAAAGTGTCTATTTAGAGGATATTTTTCTCCTTTAACATCTGCATTGCCCTGCTACCGCTGGTGGTTACGGATGATATCGCCTTCGAAATGTTGTTCGTCGCCTCTAGATAATCCTGTGACAATATTTTCCCCGCAGCATCGAGTATTTTATCTCTCGCCTCCTCAAAGTTTCGTAGTCCTAGGACGCCGTGAGCGATAGTAATCTCCCCTGCCAAAGCATCTAAAAACGATAACATCATTTTCTTGGCGCCAGCAAGCTCATCCCCATTCAACTCGTTAAGTTTCTCTAAAAGCTTCACCGCGATTATCAATTCAGACTTAATTCTTTCCACATACTGAAAACAAATTATTGCTTTTCTGGTGTCGAAAGAAGATTCTTCTATCATTGTTCC
>JAOUPL010000005.1 GCA_029879825.1 Candidatus Bathyarchaeota archaeon | reverse complement strand
ACGTAGTTGCCCACGCTGCCCGGTTAGGTGCAGAGCTAGGAGCCGACATAATTAAGACAAATTATACGGGTGACGTTGAGACCTTCAAAGAAGTTGTCCGCAGCTGCTATGTTCCAGTCATCATAGCGGGTGGCCCCAAAGTAGAAACCGCTCGAGAAGTTTTGCAGATGGTACATGACTCCATAAAAGCTGGGGGCGCCGGATTCTCTATAGGCAGAAATGTGTTCCAACACGAAAATCCAACTAAGATTGTTAAAGCTCTCTCAGCAATTGTGCACCAAGGTGCCTCAGTCGACGAAGCTTTAAGGATTCTCGGTGAGTTGAAGTGAAAGAACTTTGGATTGAAATAGACGAATCACTTTCCACTGACCTGAAAAGTAGCCTACTGAAATCAGCGTCTCAGGTTTGTGATGTTATATTAGTTGGCGCAAAAGATGTAGAAAACGCCAAGAAGACTGGAGTCAAAACAGCGGCTAGTTCAGGCGAATCTGACATCAATGTACTTTCAATTTTCGACGAAGGTAAGGTAAATGAATTAAAAAGAATGGGCAAAACCGTCGCCGTGAAAGGGACTATACGAGGAAGGGGAGACGAAGAAACCGCTATCAAAGCAGCAGAACTTTCATCCGACTACATAGTCATCAAATGCCCAGACTGGAAAGTCATACCCTTAGAGAACATCATCGCTAAGACGCGAGGAAAAAGTAAACTGCTCGCAGAAGTGTCCAGCGCCAAAGAAGCAAAACTGGCCTTAGAAACTCTGGAATTGGGAGCCGATGGAGTGGTTTTGAAAACCTCTAACCCTGATGAACTTATGGAAACGGCGGTGTTTGCCAAGAAAAAAGCTCCAAAAGTTGACTTGGTGGCTGCCAAAGTTGTTGAACTGAAGGAAATTGGAACTGGAGCTAGAGTCTGTGTTGACACATGCGAATTCATGAAAGCTGGCGAAGGAATTCTCGTGGGATGCCAATCGTCTGGTTTGTTCCTTGTTCAAGCAGAGGTTTACGAGAACCCGTATGTGGAATCGCGTCCCTTCAGGGTCAACGCAGGACCCATATCATTGTACGTGCTTTCTTCACCCACTCGAACAAGATATCTGTCAGAACCTAAGGCAGGGGATGAAGTCCTCATAGTTGATAGGGAAGGAAAAACTAGGTCAACGAATGTGGCGCGAGTGAAAATCGAATGGAGACCCATGATTCTCGTTGAAGCAGAATACGAGGGAAAAAGGATACAGACCATTGTTCAAAACGCCGAAACCATAAGACTCGTAACCCCGGAAGGCTCTAAATCGGCTACGGAACTAGAAAAAGGCGACAAAGTTTTGGCACATGTAGTAGAGGGCGGCAGACACTTCGGAACTTTGGTAAAAGAAGAAACAGTGATAGAACGTTGACCATAAAAATATGCGTCTCGGTTCCCCCTCAAACAGTTACCGAGGCTTTAGACCTAATCAAAAAAGCTGAGAACCAACACGCAGATTTTATTGAAGTTAGATTAGACTACCTCAAAAAACACAACCAACTAGCTGACATCACACACTGCAGCAACACACCCCTAATAGCCACAAACAAATCAACAAAATGTAAAGGCAAATTTTTGGGAAGCGAAACTGAACGCAAAAAAATCTTGCTGAACGCCGCGAGAAACGGCTTTGAATACGTGGACATAGAAATTTCCACCCCTAAACTGAAGGATATCACTAGCAATTTGCGTGAGATGGACGCAAAGCCGATAGTATCGTTCCATGACTTCAACGAAACTCCGAGCTTATTGCGACTAAATAAGATTCTTAAAAAAGAAATTGCGAGCGGGGCGGATGTCTGCAAAATTGTAACCACGGCCAGATTCGTCGAGGACAACTTAACCGTGTTAAACTTCATGTCCAAGGCTTCTAAAAATGCCAGGATAGTTTGCTTTGCCATGGGGGAACTTGGCAAACCCTCTAGGCTTCTGTCCCCTGTTTTTGGTGCTTTTTTCACCATAGCTTCTCTTGAAAGTGGGAGAAAAACAGCGCGGGGACAACTCACTATCCAAGAAATGAGAAGCGCATACGAGGCTTTGGGGCTAAAGTAAAATGAAGATTTCTGGGAAAACGAGAGTGTGCGGCATCATTGGGGACCCAGTAGAACATTCGTTAAGTCCGGTAATGCACAACGCCGCCTTTGAAGAGTTAAACCTTGACTTCGTCTACGTAGCTTTCAGAGTTAGAAGAGAAGAGTTAGGAGAAGCCATCATCGGCGCAAGAAGTCTGAACCTTCATGGATTAAACGTAACCATGCCCCACAAGAATGCTGCTATGAAATATTTAGACGAAATAGACTCAACAGCTAGGTCCATCGGTGCAGTGAACACCATTCTAAATAAAGAAGGAAGACTCATAGGTTATAACACCGACGGCATTGGCGCATTGAAAGCTCTAAAAGAAAACGGCATAACTCCAAAAGGAAAGAAACTACTTCTACTCGGAGCCGGCGGCGCTGGAAAAGCAATAGCCTTCCATGCAGCACAAGAGGCAGAAGAACTCGTAATCCTTAACAGAACTCCTCAAAAAGCAAAAAAGTTGGCAGAAGCTTTACGTAAAGAATCTAACAAGAAAATAAACGGCAACGCGTTTTCAATCGAAATCATGAAAAAAGAGCTGAGAGACGCGGATATACTGGTTAACGCAACCTCCGTCGGCATGCATCCAGACGTTAACCAAAGTCTAGTTTCCCCAAGCTTGCTGAAACCTGATTTATGCGTGATGGACATAATTTACAACCCCTTAGAAACCAAGCTTGCAAAAGACGCGAAGGCTGTGGGAGCCAAAGTCGTACCTGGGATTGAAATGCTTGCCTATCAAGGTGCCGCCTCCTTTAAAATTTGGACCAATCATCCGGCCCCAGTCAAAGTGATGAAACAGACTGCTTTGAACAAACTTTCGGAATCAGGTGTCTACTATTGAACGGAAAAGCTGAAGCCATATCCCACGGAGCAGCCACAATAATAAACGCCATCGCGACTGGTAAGGGAGCAGCCATAGGAGTTGACCTGTGGACAAAGGCAAGGGTCAAACTAACGGATGAACCCGGAATTATTGAGAGCACGATTGTGTCAGATCCCACAGAAGATTCAGTTCTGATTGAAAAGACTGTGGGAAGGTTTCTCAAATATTTCAATCTCGAAGGAAAGTTTGGCGCCAAAGTTGAAACCTGGTCAAACATCCCCATAGCAAGAGGGTTGAAAAGTAGTAGTGCGGCAGGAAATGCCATAGCCTTGGCTACTGTTGCTGCTTTAGAAAAACATCTAGACGACGTAACAATCGTGAGGCTTGGCGTAGGTGGGGCAATCGATGCAAAGGTTACTATAACAGGCGCCTTCGACGACGCTTGCGCCTCTTACTTTGGAGGAGTCGTGGTTACAGACAACCTGAAAAGAAGAATCGTTAAACGCTTTGAAGTAACTGAAGACTTGGTTGTTCTATTCTACGTTCCGGCAAAGAAGACTTACACGGTTAGTTCGGACATAGATCGAATGAAAGGCGTAGCTTCCCTCGTCAAAATAGCTTACAAAGAAGCTCTGAAAAGGAACTATTGGGTAGCTCTAACTCTAAACGGTTTGATCTACTCTTCAGCATTAGGGTGCGATCCGTCTATAGCTGTAGATGCTTTAATGGCAGGAGCCTTGGCCGCAGGATTATCTGGCACTGGTCCCGCAGTTACCGCCATCGTTCCTGACGAGAAAATAGACCTCGTGAGAGACGCTTGGCAGAGGTATGATGGAGAAATTCTGGAAGCTCGGGTTAACCACAAGAAGGCTGAGGTGGTGGGCTGATTAAATTGGTGGAGGTTGTTGTTAGGAAAAGCGAGCATTTGGAAGGTGGAGTTTCGGCTCCTCCATCCAAAGCCTATACACATAGGATGCTGATAGCCGCATTACTGTCAAACGGAACCTCGAAAATATCTAATCCTCTAGTTTCAGATGACACCAAAGCGACTTTACGGGCTGTAGAAGCCTTCGGAGCTGAAATAGAACTACGGGAGAATTGCTGGAGGGTTAAGGGAGTAGAGTCGCTTAGAGCTCCAAAGAGCCCGATAGATTGTGGAGAGTCTGGAGCTACCTTTCGTTTTATGATACCTGTTGCCGCCCTCGCCTCGGATTCTTCAATCTTCACTTTTGGATCGTCCCTTGAAAGAAGACCTGTAGCACCCCTTCTCCAAAGCCTCAAACAACTGGGAACAGAATCTAATCTCCAACTGAGAGAAGGAAGCTCGTTTGTAAGAATCCGTGGGGGAGGAATCAGAGGAGGCAAAACGTCAATAAGGGGAGACATAAGTTCCCAATTCGTCTCCGGACTACTATTTGCCTGTCCAAAGGCGAAAGAGGACACAGAAATATCTGTCATTACACCTCTAGAGTCTAGGAGCTACGTTCAAATGACCATGGAGGTCCTCACTAAGCATGGCATTAAAGTATCTGCATCATCTGACTTCGCGCGATTAAGGATTCCTTCCAACCAAGATTATAATCCATGCAGCCATGAAGTTCCAGGCGACTTTTCATCTGCTGCCTTCCTCCTAGCAGCTGCAGCAGTAACGTCTTCAAGGGTGAAAGTGAAAAATCTTGATCATCATACAATTCAGGGAGATAGAGCAATATTGGACATACTAAAGGAAATGGGTTCGAAAGTGAAGGCTGATGATGAATTCGTGGAGGTCGATGGGAGACAACTTAACGCCGTTGATGTTGATGCAAGGAACATACCTGACTTGGTTCCAGTCTGCGCTGTTCTTGCATGCTATTCGAAAGGAACCTCGAAAATATACAACGCAAAGAGGCTTAGATACAAAGAATCTGACAGACTTGGTTCCGTTCACGCTGAACTAAAGAAGATGGGGGCAGAAATCAAAGTACATGAAGACGGCTTAACCATAAGCGGCCTACGTGCCATGCACGGAGCAACGATTGACCCCCATAATGACCATAGAATTGCCATGGCCTGCGCCGTTGCCGCCTTAGGAGCAGTTGGTGAAACGAAAATTCAAAATTCCGAATGCGTCAATAAATCCTATCCGAGATTCTTTAATGATTTACGTTCGTTAGGAGCGAATGTCGTTGGAAAGTAATTCTATAGGGAAAGAATTTGTCATAACTTGCTTCGGCGAAAGTCATGGCAGATGCGTCGGAGTTGTGATAGACGGTTGCCCAGCCGGCCTTGCACTATCTGAACAAGACATTCAGAAAGAATTGGACAAAAGAATACCGCCCAAACCAGAAATCGTTTCCGCAAGAAGAGAAAAAGACGTTGTTGAAATTTTGTCCGGAACCTTTAATGGTTTTACAACCGGCGCTCCAATCTGCACCCGGGTGTGGAGCAAAGAAGCTATCCCCGGCGAGTATGACCTGATTAAGGACACGCCTAGACCTGGACACGCTGATTATCCTGCTCGAATCAAATACGGAAGCTTCAACGATTATCGTGGCGGAGGAAGATTTTCAGGCAGAATCACAGTGGCTTTCGTTATGGCTGGTGCCGTCGCCAAGAAACTGTTAGGTCTCTTTGGCGTTGAAGTTCTTGCGTATACTATTGAGATAGGTAAAGTGAAGCTCAGTACAATGCTGACCCTTGAAGAAATTCGTAAGAACACGTACAAAACCGCTGTGAGATGCCCCAATTTGGAAAGTGCAAAGGAAATGGAGAAAGCAATTTTGGAGGCGAAAAAGGAAGGCGATAGCGTTGGAGGAATCGTTGAATGCGTTGCCTCTAACGTTCCAGTCGGCGTCGGTGAACCCATCTTCGATTCCTTAGATGCTGAAATCGCCAAGATGCTTTTTGACGTACCAGCCGTCAAAGGAGTTGAGTTTGGCGCCGGATTCAAGGCTGCACGACTTAAAGGTTCTGAAAACAATGATCCATACGTGATACGAAACGGAAAAATTGTGACTTTGTCAAACAATGCGGGCGGTGTTTTGGGCGGGCTTTCGTCTGGAATGCCGATTCTGGTTAGAGCAGCTATAAAACCAACGCCCTCGATTTCAAAAGAACAGAGAACGATTGACTTGTCAAAGATGGAGGAAACGCTGATTCGGGTTAAGGGTAGACATGACCCATGCATCTTGCCCAAAGCAGTTCCAGTTATCGAATCTGCGGTTGCCATTGTTTTAGTCGACCTCATGCTTCGGGCGGGTTTCATACCAAAAGTTTTGGGGGGGCAGAAATAGCTTGGAAAGAATCTTGGCTTTAAGGAAAAAGGTTAATGAAATTGACGAAAGAATCCTGTATTTTCTGAAGGAAAGGATGGAGGTCTGTGAAAGCATTGGAGCTATCAAAGAGGAACATGAAATTCCTGTCAGAGACTATCAAAGAGAAGACGAAGTGTACACGAATGTTATGAAAAAGGCGTCTGAATTGAAACTTAACCCGCAGGAAGTTAAAGCCATCTACCAAGAAATAATAGCTATGTGCGCACGGATCCAAGAATCCGATACGAAAATTTAAGACTGCATGACATAGAATTAACTTCAACAGTTTTAGGTCTTTCTAGGGAAGGTTGGTTAGAATGCTCTATGAAATAAGTGAAAAAGCGATACAACTTGTGAACGAAGGAAAAAAGATGATAAAATTTAATATGGGAGATCCAGATCAGCCAACACCAAACGAAATAGTTGAAGCAGCCTTAGAAGCCATGAAACAAGGAAAGACAAAATACGCCTCTTCTGTTGGCGAGAAAGGACTCAGAGAAGAGTTGGCAAGCATTCACAATGTTTCTGCGGGTAATGTGATGATCACCGCGGGTTCAAAGTGGGCAATTTTTTCCCTAATGTTTTTGTTGCTGAAAAAGGGAGGAAACGTTATTATTCCAACCCCTCACTGGACCAGCTACGAATTGATTGCAAAAAGTTTTGGAGCGGAAATGAGATTTTTGAGGACAGACATTGATTCAGGCTGGAAAATTGACGTTGAAAAACTCGGGAACTTAATTGACCAAAAAACTCGGCTAATAGTATTGAACAACCCTAACAACCCAACCAGCAAAGTCATTGATGAAAAAGTGCTCGAGGAAATTGTTCAGATAGCGAACAACAAAGGAGTCACGATTCTATCTGATGAAGTATATTCTGACATAAGTTTCGTTAAAACGAAAAGCATTCTAGATTTTGACGACAAACACGTACTCGTTAAAAGCTTTTCCAAAACCTTTGCAATGACAGGATGGAGAATTGGTTACATCATCGTGGAAAAGGAGTTAGTTGAAAAAATGATGAAACTGAACCAAATAACTTTAACAAACGTCCCAGTTTTCATACAGATCGCTGCTTTAAAGGCGCTAGAATTGAGGAAAGAGATTGTAGACAAAATTAGAGAAGATTACCGGCGAAGAGCTGATTTGGCATGCAAGATTCTTTCTAAAACGAAGATGAAATTTTCCAGACCCGACGCACCTTTCTACGTTTTTCCCAAATACGACAACTTAGATTCTGAAAGTTTCGCCCTAAATCTACTCGACGACGGAGTAGCCATAGCTCCTGGCACAACTTTTGGAGATTACCGAGAATATTTCAGAATAGCCTTAACTGTGCCAGACGAAGAAATTGAATTAGGATTGAAGAAAATTTGTGAGGCACTACCATGAAAGTAGCAATTATAGGCGCAGGGAAAATGGGTCGATGGTTCACAAGATTCTTCCTAGAGGAAGGTGATTCCGTAATAGTTTCAAGCAGAAGTAAAGAAAAATTGTTAAAAATAAGAGATGAATTCGGGGTTGAAATCGCTGATAACGTAAGCGCCGTTAAGAAGGCTGACAGAGTTCTAATATGCGTGCCCATAGAGAACTTTGAAGCTGTCGCAAAAGAGATTCAGCCTCACATACGTCCAGACCAAGTTGTCATGGATATTTGTTCAATAAAAGAATTCCCTGTCAAAATAATGCATGAATACGTAAAGACAGGAATAACATTGGGAACCCATCCCGTATTTGGCCCTGGTGTAAAGAGCATTGAAAATCAGAATTTCGTTCTTACTCCAGTTAATGATGAAGAAAAACGGTTTGCTAGGGAATTCAAAAGTTGGTTGGAAGAAAGACGGGCAAACGTGTTTATCATGTCTCCGAGAAAGCATGATGAACTCATGTCGGTGGTCTTGGGGCTTCCTCACTTTCTCGGCTTGGTTGTTTGCGATACTTTGATGAACTACCCTAACTTTCTTGAAACAAAAAAGGTTGCAGGGGCCAGTTACAAAATGTTATTGACCTTGGCGGAAGCCGTTGCTTCTGAAGAGACAGAATTCTATACAAGTCTTCAAATGGATTTACCGGAAATAGAGAAAATTGAAGGATTATTTTTGGAGAAAACTGAAGAATGGATTAACATGGTGAGGCGAAAGAATGGATCAGCGTTTATCAGCAAAATGGAACTTGTTAAGACAAAGTTGAAGGAGGTAAATCCTGACTACGCGCGGTCATATGAAGTTATGCATAGGCTGTTGGGCACCGTCAAAAGTTGAATTTAGATTCCTCGATAGCCGCTTTGTATGAGCCGAGGATTTTTACAAAAAGCGTCTTGTCTTTAATGCTTTTTAACGCTTCTCGACATTTTTCTTCGTTTCTATGACCTTCAAAGTCTAGATAGAAGTTGTATTCCCAAGGTGTTCGTTTGGTTGGTCTGGATTCGATTTTTGTCAAGTTTATGTTTCTGACAGCAAATTCTTTGAGAACATGATGTAACGCCCCTGGAATGGATTTAACCGAAAAAATTATGGAAGTTTTGTCTTCGCCGGAATATGATGAATCTTGCTTTGACAAAACGAAGAATCTTGTGTAGTTGTTTGAAGTGTCCCCTATTTCTTTGGCGAGAGTGTTCATGCTGTAGATTTCTGCAGCCCTTTCGCTGGCGACAGCTGCGGCGTCCATCAACCGCTCATCCTTTATCATTCTTACGCTGCCTGCGGTGTCGAAGGTTGAAATAAGCCGGAAACCCAGTTGTTCTAAGAATTTTCTGCATTGAGCTAAGGCTTGTGGATGGGAGTAAACTGTTTTAATCGAGTTTAGCTGGGTTCCTGGATGAGCTATGAGGCAATGAGCGATCTTAAGAACTATTTCGCCACATACTTTTAGATCGTATTCCAAGAATAGGTCGTAGGTTTGATTTACGCTTCCTTCTATAGAGTTCTCGATGGGAACTACTCCATAAAGAGTTTCTTCTTTTTTCACGCTTTCAAAGACATCGGACAGGTTTTTGCAGGGCTTCACTTCAACTGAAGGCCCGAAAAAAGAGTAAACTGCACTTTCACTGTATGCTCCTATTTCACCTTGGAAAGCAACTTTCATATCTTCTTCTCCACTTTTTGATCTTTAATATTGTTCATTTAGTTTCTCTGTAATTAGCTTGTCTCTTTTATTGTGACTTTCATGTCTTAATTTGGAAGGGAAAGGTTGTGCTGCCCTGAGTTTTGCATGTGCATCTGCCATTATCGGACGAAAATAGATTTGATAGAAAGCTAATATGGGGGGAGAAAGAACTAAATACCATATCATATTCGTTCCAAACATAATCCTGAAAAATGTAGAGGAATTTACGTGCCAAATAAGAAAATAAGTGCTCTAGAGGTTGCAATACAGCAAGTAGACCTAGCGGCGGAAATGTTAAACTTAGAGTCAGGAATCTGCGAGATGCTTAAAAAACCGACGAAATCGCTAATCGTAGCCGTCCCGATAAGAAGAGACAACGGTGAGATCAATGTTTTCACAGGAATTAGGGTTCAACACAGCAAAGCGAGAGGACCCTACAAAGGAGGAATCCGTTATCATCCAGATGTCACATTAGAAGAAGTCACGGCCCTAGCGATGTGGATGACTTGGAAATGTGCCGTCGCAGATATCCCTTATGGTGGAGCAAAAGGAGGGATAAAGTGCAACCCCAAGGAACTATCTATTGGCGAGCTTGAACGCTTGACAAGGAGATACACAACCATGATACTAAACATCATCGGCCCATACCAAGATGTCCCAGCTCCAGACGTCTATACCGATGCACAGACGATGGCTTGGATCATGGATACCTACAGCCAATTCAAAGGATACTTGGTTCCCGAGGTAGTGACAGGAAAACCTCTCCATTTACAAGGGTCGGAGGGAAGGGAAGCAGCAACCGCGCGAGGATTAACCTATTGCATAGACGAGGCGACAAAACATCTAGGAATGAAACTAAGAAACGCAACCGTCGCTGTTCAGGGGTTTGGAAAAGTCGGATGGAACGCTGCTAGAATTCTAGACGATCAAGGGTGCAAAATAATCGCCTTAAGCGATTCTAAGGGCGGAATCTACAACCCAAAAGGTATTAACCCGACAAAAGTCAATGAACACAAAAAGAAAACAGATTCGGTTATGGATTATAAAGGATGCAAAAACATAACAAATGAGGAACTACTCGAAACAGAGTGTGACATACTGATCCCAGCAGCCATGGAGAACCAGATAACTAAAGAAAACGCAGGAAACATCAAGACACATCTTCTGGCTGAGGGTGCTAACGGGCCAACCACGCCTGAAGCCAGCAAAATACTCGCTGAGAAAGGGATCTTCATGATACCCGACATTCTAGCCAACTCGGGCGGTGTGACCGTTAGCTACTTCGAATGGGTACAGAATCTCCACAGAGAACACTGGACAAAGGAAGAAGTCCACCGTAAGCTCAAGTATAAGATGGTGAATGCTTTCAAAGATGTTTTCGACGCCATGAAAGAGTATGAAACAGACATGAGAAACGCCGCTTTTACGCTCGGTGTAGGAAGGGTTGCAGATTCGATAAAATCACTTGGATTGTGGCCTTGAGCAAGAAGCCAAAAAAAGTTTCCCGTTGCAAAGTCGGGTTGCAAACCTCGCTATGACGTAGCACTCGCTGACAAAGTTTTTCAAGGGTCGTTCCTTTCATTTCCTTGTTCTTGGGCATGCGACAATGTGCAACCTAGAGTCCATTACGTCTGCCATCTTGTCAATTTTGTTAAAGTAAATCTTCTCCAGCTCTTCTATGCTTTCCGCTTCAATCTTTGCGATAGCATCCCAGATACCGATCACAAGCCGTGCCTCCTTCACTGCTTTTATATCCTTAACCTTTGTTATGAAATCTTTTTTCGTTCCAGGCTTAAGGTTAAAAAGGACATAACCAGATTCCATTGCATAATCCTCCTACTCTAGAATTTCTTCATCAACGCATAGAAGCGTAATGGTCGATTCAATACCTTCAATCATCGAGATTTCCTCAATGACCAAATTCTCAACATCATGGGTTTTGGGCGCATTCAACTTCACAACGGCATCGTAATCGCCAAACAACAACTCTGCATTCTCCACTCCTTTCATCATCATCAATTTCTCTACGACAGACCGAGCAGATCCATATACTTCCTTTTGGGTAGATATCTTCACTAGGATGTAGGCCTCCACCATCCAAGTTTCCCTCACATTGTCACATACAGCTTGACTTTTGCCTATATTAAAGACTTTTCAGCATCATCCACTTCCATTCATTGGAGTTTAAAGCTATTCGCTCTATGTTCCTTGACTTGGTGTAGATTGTGCATTTCGGCTCTTCGTGGGCTTGAACCTGCCGCATGCAGACTACGCCTAGACATAACCGTCTTGTCAATAGAAACTTCAGTTGGTTTCCAACATCCTTGTCCTTCTGTTTTTCAGCAGTTCAGGCAATTTCATAATAGCCTTTCGATACACTTTAATGCTGACCAAATATTCCTTGAGGTCGATATGTTCGTTAGGAGTATGGTCTAGGCGCGAGTCGCCAGGTCCATACGTAACCACAGGTATTTTCAAAGCATTACCCAGAACGTTCATGTCTCCGGTTCCAGTCTTCCTCGAAAAAGAAGCATAGTTAAGCGTCGTTTTCCTAATAGCCCAAGCCAAGGCTCGGACAAGGACCGACCTTCGATCCGCCTCGAAGCCGTTCGCCACGCCTTCCATTTTCGTTTTCACAGAAACTTTCGGGTTGGTAGCTTTATATCGCTTGATTTTTCTTTTGACTCCATTGAAAACTTGTTCAGGAGTAAATTGAGGCGGAATTCGAAGTTGAACATAAATATCGCATTTTGAAGGAATCATGGAAGAAGCGTTGCCTCCATTTATTTTGGTCAGGCATGAAGTAGTAGAGTAAAAGCGGCTTTTTAATTTCTCTTCACGCAGATGAAGTTTTTGGATTTGCCTCCAAATTTCCATGGCTTTTTCAATGGCATTATCAAAAAGCCAAGGAGCAGCTGAGTGCCCTGAGGGGGTCTCACATGTTATTTTGATGTTTAGAATTCCCTTATACCCAAAGACTATTTTTCCGATGCCACTTGGCTCTCCAAATATGGCATAGTCTGGTTGAATTCCTTCCTTGATGAAATGTTTGATTCCTCTACCTGACCCTTCTTCATCAACTACACCAACGACAAGAATTTTGCCTGGAAAATCTTCCTTCAAGAAAGTTGATGCGGCTACGATCATTGCGGCGAGAGGCGCCTTTGCATCGACAGCCCCTCTGCCATACAGCTTACTATTTTCAACCCGCACAGGAATGTAGCCCTCAACAGTGTCCATGTGCCCGCACAATAAAATAACTGGTTTTCCCTGACCGATTTCCCCAATTACATTTCCAATTTTGTCCTTACGAACACGAAAACCTATATCCTCCATTTCCTTGGCGAGGAAGTTGGAAATTTCTTCTTCCTTACCAGATGGGCTGTAAATCTCCAACATCCGAGTTAGAAGGCTAACTGAATAGTCGCTCATTTTTTCTCTTCCCCCATAACCGTGTCAAGGGCGTCGATTACTCGGTCAATATGCCCTCTTTCGATAACTAAGGGCGGTAAGAATCTCAGGACATTTCTCCCCGCGTCAAGGACGAGAACTCCTCTATCCATACATTTGAGAATTATATTCAAAACGTCGAATCGCAGCTCCATTCCGATCATAAGGCCTAATCCGCGAACTTCCCTCACAATTCTGTGTCTAGTCTGCAGAAGCTCAAGTTTTTTCTTAAAATATCGTCCCAGCGTGGCTGCCCTCTCAGGAAGCTTTTCCTCAACCAAAACGTCTATTGCAGCACATGCAGCCGCGCAGACAAGGGGATTTCCACCGAAGGTGGTTGTGTGTTCTCCAACCTTAAGTGAGGACATGATGTTTTCTTCCGAAATTGTTATGCCCAGAGGAAGGCCGCCTGCCACCGATTTTGCAAGGCAAAGGATGTCAGGAACAACATTCCAGTGTTCGCAAGCAAAAATCTTTCCAGTACGGCCAAATCCGGTTTGGACCTCATCGAAAATCAGAAGAACACCTGTCTCGTCGCAGATTTCTCTCAATCCCGGAAGAAATCTTTTTGGGGGAACTCTAATTCCGCCTTCTCCTCGAATTGGCTCTACGAGGATGGCGGCAGTTTTCTTGGTAATGGCTTCTCTCACTTTTTCTAGATTATCTGGGGGAACATGCTTAAACTCGGGAACTAGGGGTTTGAAGGGTTCACGATACTTTCTATCCCAGGTTGCAGATAGGGCACCCATGGTTTTACCGTGAAAGGCCCCCATCGTGGCGATTATTTCAGGCTTGCCGGAAAATTTGCGAGCTAGTTTGATGGCGCACTCAACTGCCTCAGCGCCACTGTTGGCGAGAAAAACTTTGTTGAGACCTTTCGGAGCCATTTGGGTAATTTTCTGCAAAAGTTCTGATCGTGCGTCGTTGTAGAAGGACGCATGGCAAGAAATGAGAGTCTCCGCCTGCCTCCTTACCGCTTCCACAACTTTTGGGTGGGAGTGGCCAACTATGCAGACTCCGTAGCTGCCAGTGCAATCTATGTATTCTTTGCCGTTGACGTCCCAGACTAAGGCTCCCTTGCCTCTAGTTATGACTATTGGTCTTTTGGCGTAGACGTTTGCCATAAGTTTTTCTTCAAGGTTTACAATCTCTTTTTCATTCACGGCTTATCACGGTACCACATTCGTGTTTTAACGAAGAGGAAATGGGCAGTCTCTCAAGTCCGTAGGAAATTAAGACTTCACCGACATCCAAGTTGAGAGCTTCCACGGCAGCGTAGACTTTAGTAATCATGCCTCGTCCAATCTTGGGAAGAACCCCCTCTACCTCAGAAAAACTCAATTTCGACACCAACTTGTCGTCCAGGATCAAGCCCTCTACATCTGTCAAGAGGATAAGCCTATCAGCGTTGAGAGCTCCAGCAATGTAAGCCGCTGTTCTGTCTCCATCCACGTTGAGGGGTTCAAATTCTTCGCTTATGGCAATTGGCGCTATGACAGGCACATAACCATTTTCTAGAAGAAGCTGCAACAAAGAAGCATTGACTTCACTTATCTTTCCAGTGTACCCTCCATCAACGACCCTTTTTCTTCCTCTTTCATCAACAATAACCAGCCGCTTTTTCCGTTTCGCCTGCACAAGGAAACCATCCAAGCCGGAGAGCCCCAAAGCCGATATGCCTTGGCTCTGGAGGGTTGAAACAATTTGTTTATTGATTTTTCCAGCCATGACCATTGCAAATATTTCAATGGTTTCTTTGTCTGTGTATCGACTGCGGAAACCGTTTGGTGAAACTACAAATTCCTGCTTCTTGCCTAGTTTAGAAGCTATTTCAGTGACTTCTTTTCCTCCGCCGTGAACAAGGACTATCTGGTTTTTGGAGAGAACATTCTTTATGTCGGAAACAAGTTCTGAGGAGACTCCTTTTAGTATGCTTCCGCCTATCTTCACCACGATTAACATTCGTAATCACATCGGATAAAAACCAGTGCTTTCTAACCCAGTTTTTTCGTCAATTCCTAGGAGAACGTTCAAGCATTGAATTCCTTGACCTGCCGCGCCTTTCATAATGTTGTCGATTGCCGACAATATGATAAGCCGATTGGCGTGGGGGTCTGGTTCAAAGCCGATGTCACAGAAGTTCGTTCCCATCACAACTTTGGGGTCGGGCAACCGATAAGGTCCTTTCTGATATCTCACGAAGCGTATGAAGGGTTCTCCTTGGTATTGTGAACGATAGATTTTCCAAATTTCTTTGGGTGTCAGGGGTTTTGTGAGGAAAACGTGAATGGTTGAGAGGATGCCTCGAACTATGTTAACTGCGTGGGGGGAAAAGGAAATTGTTATGGGCTCATTTGTGAGTAGGTTGAGTTCCTGCTCCATTTCTGCGATATGCCTGTGACCCACTGTTTTGTAGGGTCTTACTCCTCCAAACCTTTCCGGATGATGAGATGCAAGAGAGGGATTTCTGCCTGCACCCGAAGAACCGATTTTCGCATCAACTACAATTCTGTCTTTTTCTATAACGTTGGCCTTCACCACCGGTGCTAATCCCAAGATCGTTGCGTTTGCCATACATCCTGGACACGCTATTAGACGAGCGTTTTTTATTTCTTGACGATGAAGCTCGGTTGAACCATAAACCGTTTCTTTCAATAATTCTGGATGAGTATGCTCCCACCCATACCACTCAACATAATCAGCAGGATTCTTCAAGCGAAAGTCTGCGCTCATGTCTATAACCTTTAGCCCCATTTCCAGCAGTTTGGGAACAAGATTTACCGAGCTGCCGTGGGGCGTCGCTGTAAACACTAAGTCACAATTCTTGGCGATTTGGGAAAGATTTAAGGGAAGGAACTTGAGTTGCGTGGCTCCTCTGAGGTTCGGATGAACTGCGAAAACATATTCACCAGCGTTTTTGCGGGAAATAACCGTTGTGATTTCTACTTCCGGATGGAAAAGTAGCAGACGTAGAAGTTCTCCGCCAACGTATCCTGAGCCGCCGATGATCCCTACTCTCACCTTCTCTTCATCCTCCATAATCAGATTCGATGATACTCTGGGCGCATTTGAGTAAAGGCACCGCCAGATTGATTCCGGCAACCAGTCTTGTTTGCTCCCAGAATTCAGGACAAGCGTTTGCTTCATGAAACAATATGTTATGCCTATTTCTTTCCACGCTTTCTTCTATTATTTTCTTAATGTTCCCATAAGCTTCTTGGTTTTTGTAGTTCTGAAAGGTCTCTTCCAGTCTCTTGTTCCAACTCAAGAAGTTTCTCTTCTTCGTTTCATCACCCTTGATCTTTTTCACTGCATCAAAAGACAACTCAAGTTTCTCGAATTCTGCCTTGATATATTCATCATTAGAATTTTTGTTTTCGCCAACGTCAATCATCGCGTCGAAGGCTAAAAGCCAAGCCTTGCTGTCTTTTCCAATGGTTTTGCCACACTTAACCGCGACGTCCCTAATGTGGGGGGGCAAGTTAACGCCAAATACCATATTGCCTAGGAAGGTGTTTGTTCTGAAGTCTTTGAATCCAGCCCTTGCCAAGGCTGATGGATAACAATAGGGTGCCTTTCCATTTTCTTTGGTGACTATTATTCTCAAGTCGTAGAACCATTTTTGGACAAGTTTTTGAGCGAGAATGCCTACTGGATTTATTATTGATGGTTCGGTTTCTCCTAGAATTGCTAAAAGGTCTTTTCGGTCTCTGGCGAGTCTAACGTTTTTTCCATGGGTGCCGGAGTCTGGTTTAATCACGATGCTTCCGTTTTCGAGTTCCTGTTGCATTAGATCCGCGATTTCTTCCTCGTTACGGATTTCGCCTCCATTCGCCGTAGGTTCATGGGAATCGCATGGAACGTATACTGTTCGAGGAGTTTTGATTTCTCCCTTCCAGAAATGAAGCAGGGTCCTTAACTTGCTGAAGCAAACGTATTCCACAGGCGAAGGATTTATCACATTTTTACCGAAGGCTTCTAGTACGTTTGTTGCAAGGAATCTACGATTTTTGCTCTGTGCCCTGTTTAATACCACCTTAACCTCTTCGAAGGTCTTGGAATAGTTTTTCCCTTTGCTCCTAACGCTATACCCGTTTTCGTCTAGGCGAACGGCAACCTTACGAAAAGGAATGTACACAAGGTTTATTCCTAACTCTTCTGCGGTTAGTTTTATACCCATTTCATCGGTTTCGGAGCGCTCATAGAGAATTCCAATGCTCATCTGTTTTCCTACACCCTAACCTCAAATACCCTTCAACTCTTGTAGTGTTTTAGTCCACAAGTCCTCATTCGGCCAAGGGGTAAATGTTACGAAAGAAAGTTGAGCTATTCTCCCCAGTCTTCTCCTTCGATTCCCAGTTCTTCGAGCTCCACAGATTCTCCTTTTACCTGCTTTACTTCAAGTTCGAGCCCACAGACTGGGCAAGTCAGAATTTCCCCTTGCATGATGTCTTCGGGAATCGCAAGCTCTCCATCGCAATCGGGGCACTTAGCACTATTCATTGCTTCCACCTCTCGATTTGGTTGATCTCATTATAGAAATTGGCGTTCTTTATAAGAATTTCGGATATACTGACTTCCATTTTTGCTAATTTCAAAAAAATAGTACGTAATTCGTATTCAACACCGGTTACTCTCCCCAATCTTCACCTTCGACTATTAGTTCTTTGAGTGTTATGACGTCGCTTTCGACCTGTTTTATCTCAAATTCAAGTCCGCAGCTGTGGCAAGTTACAATTTCGCCTACCACAACATCTTTAGGAATTTCAAACTCTGTATCGCAATCGTAGCATTGCATTTTTTCATCCTTTCTAAGAACTACACTCTCACTCATTTTGCAAACACTTCCTTCACAGTTTCATGGTCTAATGGTCATTCGAAGATTAGCCCGATATTTATATAGATTTTGGTCAATTTACTAGAAACTTGGCAAAAGTGACCTGAAATGGTCAAATTGTTTGCACACCATTCTTATCTCTTCAAAAGATATGCCGTATAACTTTTCACAGCCTGCTCTCTGTTTTTTGACAACCCGAGCTGCATTAAAGTTATTTGAGTCATCTTGTGCGGACAGAATACGAAATTCGTTCCAAATAGACTTCTGATGTTCAGAAATCGTTAAATTATTCCGCATCTAATAATGTAGAGGAAGCGGAGAAAATGGATGATACTGACAGGGAGATAATTAGAATTCTGAAAAATGATGGCCGAGCCACCTACAGTGACATTGGAAAAAGGGTCAGTTTATCTGAAGGAGCTATTAGGAAAAGGATCAAGGCGCTCGTTGATTCTGGGGTAATAAGACGATTCACTATTAAAGTTGGGCTTGCGGAAGGTGCGGAAGCGATAGCTCTGCTTTCAATAAATCCCTCTTATCCAACATCAGACGTTTCAAAGCTATTAAGGAAATTTCCTAATGTTGAAACCGTTTACGAGATTACAGGCCAATACGACATTGCCGTTATCATATCTGGTTTGAACATAGTAGAGGTTAATGAATGCGTTGAGAAAATTCGTCGAGTAGATGGGGTTGTAAACACAAATACAATGATTATTTTACATAGCTGGTAGTTGAAAGCTAACGAGAATCATGGCCCCTTAACTACATCATTTGGATTACCATAAAGAATCCACATTTTACATTCGTTCGTGTAACCTTACACTTCAATCCTCTTCACCGTAAATCCATCCAGTTTTTATTATTTTTTCTTTACGTTTGTATACAAAAAGGCTCGCAATCTTTATATTTGACATAGAAACATTTTACGTAAAACTTGGAAACGCATCGTCGTGGAGGAGTCTACGCAATGAATCATCCGTCACGCTTATTCACAGCAAAGGTTTTTTCAGACTTCAATTGCGGATTTAGAAATGAATTTAATCTTTTCGTATTTCACAGAATTAGGTTTTACAAAAAATATATATATCAGTGCGTTTTCCATACTCTGCTAATCTCAACTCAGCAAAACACATGTGGAAGGATGGTTTAATGAATTGGAAGAGGAATACCTTAGCGAACGTGGAGAAAAGATCCTAAGAAGATTAAACAGAGAAGGAATCCTCCCGAGCCCATACAACTTTGTCGCCTATAATTCTCCCTCAATGGATGAGCACGTCGTCCATGACAGCACTTTAAGGGAGGGAGAACAAACACCAGGAGTTGTCTTCAGCATAGAAGATAAACTGAGGATTGCTAAGAAGTTAGACGAAGTGGGGATACAAGAGATAGAATCTGGATTTCCAGCGGCTTCAGAAAAACAAAGAAAATGCATCGAAGCCCTAGTGAACATGAATCTAGACGCCCAGATATCTGCCTTTGCCAGAGCCAAGCACGAAGATATAGATGCTGTTGCGGACACTGGTGCTGATGGGGTGGTAGTATCCTTTTCCGTATCTCACTACCATAGAAAACATAAGTTTCATAACATGAGCCAAGAAGAGTATCTGGATAAGCTAGCTGATTCCATCAGTTATGCGGATAGTTATGGATTATTTGTTATATACAGCGCAGAGGACACAACCAGAGAAAGCGACTTAAACTTCTTGAAAAAAGCCTTCAAAACCGCGGAGGAAGCTGGAACAGATAGGGCTAGAATTGTTGACACCCTTGGATGCATAAACCCTGGTGGGATGGCGTTTCTTGTGAGAGAGATAAGAAAGGTTATTGACATTCCAATCGAAATACATTGCCACAACGATCTGGGGTTGGCTTTAGCTAATTCCATGGCTGCTGTAGAAGCTGGAGCATCAACAGTGTCATCTTCTGTGAATGGTCTTGGAGAAAGAGCGGGAATCGCTGCCACAGAAGAAGTCGTTCCCGCGTTACATATACTATTTGGAATGAGCCGGTTTGAGATGAGTCAGTTAACCGAACTGACAAAAATTGTCGAAGATGTTACCGGAATAAGAGTGTCTCCCCATAAACCAATAACGGGTAAAAACGCTACGGCTCATAGCTCAGGAATCCACCAGCAAGGCGTTTTCATGAACCCGTCGACGTATGAGTTTTATCCACCTGAACTGGTTGGGCAAAGAAGAAAAGTGTATATAGATGAACTTTGCGGGAGACATGGCATCATGTATATTGCAGAAAATGAGCTTGGAATGAACATCTCAGAAAACTTAGCGGAAAAAGTTCTTTCAAAGATAAAGACATCTTTTTCGCATGATGGTAGGCGGAGTGCCTACACGCCAAGTGAGCTTAAAGAATTAATCATGGAAATCCAAGGAGTTGACTTTCATGGGACTGACAATCACAGAAAAAATTCTGGCAAACGCTTCTCGCAAGAGTGAGGTGGCTTCAGGGGACGTTGTGATCGCCGACGTTGATATTGTGATGGCTCACGACTCTACAGCTCCCCTAGCCGTTGAAGGCCTATACAAAATCGGAAAAAAGGTTTTCGATCCGGACAAAATTGTGATAGTATTTGATCATTTCTTTCCTGCACCAAGCGTAGACGCAGCTAGACTTCATCAAAAAGTTAGAAACTTCGTAACAGAACAGAAAATTCCCAACTTCTTCACGGACGGAGTTTGCCACCAGATTCTTGTTGAAAAATTCGTTTCTCCCGGGAACGTTATAGTCGGGGCAGATTCCCATACCTGCACTGAAGGAGCTGTAGGGGCTTTTTCAACCGGTTTAGGATCAACCGACATTGCTGGAGCTATGGCGACTGGAAAATGTTGGTTCAAGATTCCGGAAAGTTTAGAATTTAACCTGTCTGGTTCGCCCGAAAAAGGCGTCTACGCCAAGGACGTTATCTTGAACATCATTGGACAGGTGGGAGCTGACGGAGCCCTCTACAAGGCTGCTGAATTTACAGGAGATTACGTGAAAAACGCAAGTGTCTCTTCTCGCCTCACCTTGTGTAATATGGCTGTGGAGATGGGAGCCAAAAACGGTATCATCGAAGCAGACGAAAAAACCCGAAACTTTCTTGGAAGAGAAGGAAAGATCTTCGAAAGTGACAAAGACGCTGTTTACGAGGATGAATATGAAATACAAGTGGACACAATTGGGCCCCAAGTTGCGTGCCCCCCCACCGTGGACAACGTAAAACCGGTTACCAGCGTTGAAGGAGAAAAGATAGATCAAGCCTACATTGGAACTTGTACCAACGGAAGATCAGAGGACATAGAGATAGCTACTAAGATTTTGAAAGGAAAAAGAATCGCAGAAAATGTTAGGCTTTTGGTTATTCCTGCGTCAACCAAAATTTACCTCGACACCTTTGGCAAGGGATACTTACAGGAAATCATCAAATCTGGAGGAATCATCTGTAATCCCGGTTGCGGTCCCTGCGTTGGTAGGCATGAAGGAGTGCTTGCTGAGGGAGAAACGTGTATTTCCACTCAAAACAGAAACTTTAGCGGGAGGATGGGGCATCCAAAAGCAGAGATCTATCTAGCGTCTCCGGCAACTGTTGCAGCCTCTGCCCTAGCTGGAGAAATTGTTGATCCGAGGGGATACGTGTGAGAGCTTGGAAGTTTGGAAACGACGTAAATACTGATCTTATAACACCGGGAAGGTACACCATCACAACAGACAAAACAAAGCTAGGGAAAATAGCTTTCATAGAGCACAGACCAGAATTTGCCAGAGAAGTCAAAGCGGGAGACATAATAGTTGCGGGAGAAAATTTTGGATGCGGCTCTTCGAGGGAACATGCGCCAGTGGCGATAAAAGCCGCTGGAGTCAGTGCAGTATTAGCCAAATCTTTTGCCCGCATATTTTTCAGAAACGCCATAAACATTGGCTTGCCTCTCTTTGTTTGTGAAGAAGTTGACAGAATTGACGACGGTGACTTGGTTGAAATAAACTTTGAGACTGGACAAATTCGCGACAAAACCAAGGATATGGTTCTTAAGGCAAAACCGTTGCCAAAGTTCATCCAAAAAATCGTGGAGAAGGGAGGCTTAGTAAACTTTCTTCGAAGCGAGGGATATGTATAAGATAGCTGTGATTCCGGGAGACGGAATTGGCAAGACCGTGGTTCCTGAAGCGGTTTGTGTTCTAGAAAGTACTGGTCTAGAGTTTGATTTTTGGTATTTGGAAGTTGGATACGAAGTTTTTAAAAAAGTTGGCACGTCGGTTCCTGAAGACGTGTTGCCTAAAATTAAGGGAACTCAGGCCTGTTTGTTTGGTGCTACAACGACGCCTGTTGGTGTTGCAGATTACAGAAGCGCAGTTGTGACCTTGAGGAAGGCGTTGGACTTGTATGCAAATGTGAGGCCCGCTAAAAGCTACCCGATTCGAAGCAGCGTAAAAGACGTTGACTTAGTAATTGTTCGGGAAAACACGGAAGGCTTGTACAGTGGAATAGAGTTTGAATTAGAAGATTCAGCCTTTACTCTCAGAATGATTACGAGGAGGGCATCTGAGAGGATTGCTAGGTTTGCGTTTAATCTGGCGATGAAGAGACGTAGAAAGGTGACTATAGTTACGAAGGCAAATGTTTTGCGAAAATCTTGTGGTCTTTTTCGAGAGGCTTCGCTTCTTGTTGCCAAGGATTATCCCGAAGTGGAGGTGAATGAATTGTTTGTTGATGTTGCTGCCATGAATCTTGTTTTGAAACCTCAAGTCTTTGACGTGATTCTTACGTCTAATCTTTTTGGAGACATCCTTTCTGATGAAGCAGCTGGTTTGGTTGGAGGGCTAGGAATAGCTTCAAGCGCAAATATAGGAGACGACTATGCTTTGTTTGAGCCAGTTCACGGCTCTGCTCCTGACATTGCGGGAAAAGGGATAGCTAATCCGATGGCAGCTATATTGTCTGCCAAAATGATGTTAAACTATCTAGGTGAAAACAAATGGGCTGAACAAGTTGAAAATGCTGTTTTAACCGTTTTAAAAGAGGAAAAACATTTGACTCCCGACCTTGGTGGAACCTCAACCACTCATGAAGTCGCGGAAGCAATAATAGATGCGCTAAAAGCGTAGCTGGGAAGCTCTGTCCTTAGCGTTTTCCTCTATATCTTGCGTTCCTCATATCCTTGTTTTGCCTTTTTCTCCAGTCCCTCTTTCTCTGAGTTTCTATCCTTTGTCTAGGAAAGGCGTAGTGTGTTGAACTCTGTCTTCTGTATTCATCTAGCCTCTTGTAGAAACTTGAATAGTTTATCTCCTCTTTAGAGAGTAATGACATAATTTCGTTCAACTCTCTTTTCGTCTCTTGTGAAATTATTTTGTCCCAAGTCTCAGAATAGGCCAGATAAGCCGCGTGAAATCTAAAGTCGGATGGTCTATCAATCATGAGTTTTGTTACTTCTTCTTCATTGGCTTGTGGTTTCGATTCTTCGGTCATAATGCTCTATACCCTGAAAGCGGTGGAAATAGTATATGCAAAAGCAACACTATAAATCTTCTCTAAGGCAACGTAGCCGTCAACACACTTGCGTTGTGCGCGCATGCAGGTAGGAAACTATATTTTACCTTCTCCGCCACAAAAGCGAGTGATATAGTCCAGTGCCACCTGTGCGGCGTTTTGCAAAGTTTCTTCTGCGATGCCTGGAACTCCGCAAACCAAGAGCATGACATTTTTTGTTTTATCCGTTATCTTCGTGCTGTCTGCATCCCGATACGGGTATATGGCCACCAGTTTTTCACTGTCAGAGACAACTATTTCGCCTCCTTGGAGAAGCATGGGTTTTTCCATGCCTATTCCTAGGAATTTCTCTGTCTTTTCTGCAAACCGCATGATGAGGCCTCCCTTCAGTTTATTTGCGTCGAAGGCTGCGAGGGCTATCTCAGTTTTGATGGAGGCCAGGTTATAGGCGTCAACAAGGGTGTTTATGCGAGGTATAGTTTTTCCCCCTAGAATCCTTCGAATCAAAGCCTCTGCAGCAGGTCGATTTTTTGTGGGATCTATTCCTACCCTCCAGAAAAAATCTCGATACGCCCTAAAGGTTGGCAGATTCTTTGCCGAGTCTAGGTCATACTTTTCCCTAACCTTCTCCATTATTTCGTCCTTAAATTTTTCCAGTTCAACGTTTTGCTTCTTGACCTTTACGTCTTTGACGTTGCATGTTAGGACGGTTAAGTCTGAAAAACGAGTTTTGAGTTGAGCGTCGATTTTAAGGTTCATGAGTTTGCCTCATCCCCTGTGGCTTAGATATTTATGCAACTAATTCTGTTAGATAAGATTTTCAAGAGTATTCTGGGTAGTCGACGACTTCCCATTCTTCGAAGGCTTCAAGTTCTTCTGGTGGTTTTCTTCGCGTTGCCAAAGTCACAACGAGGAGAACGATCAACAAAACGATCACCGTAACCCCCATCATCAACCACTCAAGAGGAATAACGATAAGAGTGCATATGCCGCTATCTGCACCAGCATAATCAGTGTCTCCAGACCAACTTGCTCTCATGGAATTTATACCGGCTGAGAAAGGACGCCACGTGTACGAATACCGTCCATTGGAATCTGTTACAACTGTTACCAGCACACTTGATGGAGAACCACTTGAACTAAAATATAACGTGACGTTCTTACTTGACAAAGCAGGCGAAATGTAACCACTTAGCGTAACGGCGCTTCTAGCAATCACAAATCTCGTGGAAACCACCAAGGACAAAGAAGAGGCCTGTAGAGCGCCGTAGCTTGATGAAACTTGTCCAGGCGACGATTGTTCGCAGTCCTCAAGGGTAATGATACGTGCTGAGGCTTCTTCAAGGAGGTCGGCACATTCGCCCACCCGCCATCCATGCCTCCAATCGTCTCCGGTGCACTCAGCCACGTAATATCGCTTTCCATCATGAGTGTAATAGTAAACAGTGGACGACCTGGCATCGTTTGGTTCTTCGGATAGATAAACCCCCACATTCATGTGATTTTCCGTCTCATAAAGCAACAAGACGACGTCTAATCCGCCAGCCTTCATTATGGACGCAGCTATGAAGGAAAAAAGGTCACAATCACCTTCGTTTTCAACGATAGTTTCAACAGGATATTTTTGAGGACCGCTTTCCAAGTATGGGATCTGATGAACGATCATGAGCACTCCATTGGCAAAGTCTTCATCGTCGCTGTAGATGCTCCAGAGATCATCAGCAATTGGTTTCAAAGGGTGAGGGGTCACGAACTTCGCGAAATCATAAATGTGAAGGTTGTGATCCTTGCTCAGATAATATTCGTATAGGGAGGAAGTCACTGAAACTGTCAGCCGATAATTTGTGGAACCACCAGGATGATCGAGGAGCTCATAAGTGTAATCGTAATTAGCGGCGAAACAACAAGAAGGGGGAAAAAATGCTGCCAAAAGTAAAAGGGTAATAGTGATGTTCTTCCATGGATGCGTTGATATGAGAGTTAGGTGTTTAATCAATTTTCATCATTTCAGAAGATAACGAAAAGTCTATAGAAATCGATTATGAAGGGCAGTTATGCATTTCAAATCAGTAAAAAAGAAAAATTTGATGAAAAATCTGAATAGAAGATCTGTATCGGGAATTCAATAACTTAAAATCGAACTTAACGTAGAGAAGTCCCCGGTGCTAGGCCTTATGAGCGAGAATCGTGTTTCAACGGGCATTGACGGTTTAGACCCTTTAATCGAAGGCGGCTTTCCGAGGGGAAGCCTGATTCTTTTGGCTGGGAACCCTGGAACTGGCAAGACAGTTTTTAGCATGCAATTTCTGTTTAAGGGGGCGGAAAATTATGGCGAGAGCGGGATATACGTATCTTTTGCAGAAAACGAAGACACTATCGTCCACAACATTTCCAGATTTTTTGGGCATGACTTGAGAAAGAAGGAAGAAGGAAACGGAAAAGTCAAGATTCTGGATTTTACAACCGTGACTGAAAAAGGCCTCTCAACCGTGTTAGAAATGATTCTTGAAGAAGTGACAGTGTTAAACGCTAAAAGGCTTGTAATTGACTCGTTTAGTGCCATGGCTCAGGCCTTTAAGGAGCCAATAGAGGCAAGGATCGTTATTCACAACATTTTGGGCAAGCTTGTTAGACAGTTGGGATGTACTACAATCCTCATTGTGGAAGTCCCAACTGGAAGTGAAAAGATTGGCACAAGCATTGAGGAGTTTGTAGCCGATGGAGCCATTGTCCTAAGAAAGGACAACTACGATGGTAGACTAATCAGGGAAATTGAGATACCGAAACTCCGAGGAACGAAAATTGAACAGCAGAGATTTCTTTTCACATTGGATAAAGGATTTCGAGTTTTCCCTCCCTTTTCCAAC
>JAOUPL010000047.1 GCA_029879825.1 Candidatus Bathyarchaeota archaeon | reverse complement strand
CTTTTTCCAATATATGTGCGTGAGGATGTGCGTGTTCCATCTTTTATTTCACCTTCTCAATTTTTACAGCGCAAACTTTCAAATCTGGAATTTTGGCAACAGGATCAAGGGCGGCTATGGTAAGCTTGTTCGCTGGAGCTTCTTTAAAGTGCCAAGGAATAAACACGACCCCGGGCGGAACAATATCTGAAACTTCAGCGCGCACAACAATTTCACCTCTTCTTGAACTGACTTTTACCATTTGATTCTTTCGAACTTCTATTTTCTTGGCATCTACCGGGTTGATCTCAATATAAGCGGAACGCACTTCACGGTCAAGCGTTGGTGATCTTCCAGTCATTGATCTGGTATGCCAGTGGAACACAACTCTCCCGGTAGTCAAGCGGAATGGATATTCCTCATCTGGTTCTTCAGCTGGCCGAATGTATTTACACGGATGGCATTTTCCTTTTCCACGTGTGAAATTTCCATCTTTATGCAAGAATAAAGTGCCCTTGTGACTTATGTCTGGGCAGGGCCACGCTATGCCGAAGGGAAATTCTTTTGAATCGATTCTATCCCAGGTTATTCCTCCGTAAATTGGTGTCACTTTATTAATCTCGTCTAATATTTCCCTCGGATGAGAGTAAGTGCATCCTTTATATCCCATTCGCTCAGCTATTTGGCCAATTATCCAATAGTCCAGTTTAGAATCGCCGACTGGTTCAATTGCTTTTCTAATTTTAGAAACCGTTCTCTGAGTGCTAGTGTATGTCCCATCTTTCTCTGCGAAACTTGCCGCCGGAAAAACCACATCCGCAAGTTCTGCTGTAGGGGTCATGAAAATATCTTGAACGACCAAGAATGGTTTTTCTAGGCATTTTTTAACATGATTAATATCGGGATCGCTAACCATGGGATTTTCCCCCATAATGTATAAGCCTTTAATTTTTCCTTCTCCCGCGGCGTGTATTATTTCAACTACAGTAAGACCCACTTGATCATCCATGTCTTTAACGTTGATGCCCCAAGCTTTTGCCATTTTTTCCCTTGCCGCTGGATCAGTTACTCTTTGATATCCAGAAAATACGTTTGATAGTGCACCTACGTCGCAGGCACCTTGAACGTTTTGTTGGCCTCTGAGTGGGTTAACTCCGCCACTGTAAACGCCCATGTTACCTAAAATCATTTGCAAGTTCGCACAGGACTTTACGTTATCAGTTCCTTGGATGTGTTGTGTAATCCCCATAGAGTAGACGAGAGAGCCTGGTTTGTTTGTGGCATACAGAATTGCAGCTGTTCTTAGGTCCTCAGCGGGAATAGAAGTTAATTTTTCAGTGTTTTCAGGAGAGTATTTATCGCTGGTAACGACTTTTTTCATCTCTTCAAAAGCTTCAAGTTCTAGATGATTTTTTATGAATTCCTTGTCTTCTAGGCCCTCCTCAAAAATTACATGCATAAAACTGTTTAACCAGAGAACATCCGTTCCGCTCAATTGTCTCAGGTGGACATCAGCGAATTTTGCTAGCTGAATTTCTCTTGGGTCAACAACGATAAGTTTTGCACCTTTCTCTTTAGCTCTTAAAATTTTCCCACCAATAATAGGGTGTTGTTCTGTGGTGTTTGATCCTGTTATTAGGATTGCCTTTGAGTCTAACATCTCATTAATGGAATTAGTCATTGCTCCGCTACCAAAGGATGCTGCTAAACCTGCGACGGTAGAAGCGTGGCATAATCTTGCGCAGTGATCAACGCTATTAGTGTTGAATACTGCTCTTGAAAATTTTTGCATCACATAATTTTCTTCGTTTGTACATTTTGCAGAACTTAAAACACCTAGGGCCTTAGGACCGTACGTATCTTTTATTTCCTTAAATTTTTTAGCAACATAGTCTAGAGCTTCGTCCCAACTGGCCTCAAGAAACTTTCCATCTTTTTTGATCAAAGGCTTTGTTAGTCTGTCGGGGTGTTGAATAAACTCGTGCGCTTTCCATCCTTTTATACACAATTTGCCTTGAGAAACTGGATGTGATTCACAAGGAGTAACGCCCACGATTTTGTCACCATCAACATGTAGATACAGATTGCAGCCAGTGCCACAGTATACGCAGGTTGTTAAGACTTTCTTCAAAGACCTTGCCTCCATCTCCCATTTCACAGTTTCCAGTACTACCGAGTCTCCTTATGATTTCAAATTGTTTGAAAACAAGAATAACGCTGTTTGGGTCTATAAATTTTACTTATAGCGTGCTCTTTTCTCATCAGCTATCGAGTCTTCTCTTTAGTTGGCAACCATATCCTCAATTTTCTAATCTGAAAGGTCTGTAAACAACAAAACGAGGCAACTGAAGATTCATCTGACATGACAGAGAGAAAGCTTCACAAGTAGCAAGACCATTTCTATTCTTTTGCGAGTATATATTGATGATTCTTGGCGTCGCAGTCGATTTTTCCTTTTTCAAAGAGTTTTCGCAAGGATTTGAAAACGGTTTTCGGGGGTTTCCCTATTTGATCAGCGATCTCAACGAGACTTAGGGGTTTTCTTGAGTTTTCCAGCAGCGAAATGATTTGGTCTTCGACCTTTCCCATGTCAGATCACTCCCTAGTCAGTCATTTTTTATCAATTTTCCTTTTCAGTGCTGTATCCTGTGGTGAAACAGATTCAAAGTAATCCGTGATAGGAGTTCTTCACACGTCACCCGAGGAAATCTATCGACACTCATTCTAGGTTCGTTTAGCTTCCTTTTATGAGCTCTTTTTGCCACTCTACCGCTGCTTTAAAGTCCATGATTTTCTTAAGTTCCGCGTCAAGATTTGTTGGAGTTACGACCAAGAGCCATCCCTTGTCGTAGGGATCTTCGTTAAGCAGTTCGGGTTTGGACTCCAACTCTTCATTCACTTCTTCAATTGTGCCGCTTACGGGGGCAACTAGGTCTGAGACGGCTTTCACGGATTCCACGGTTCCGAAGGGATCGTTTTGGGTGATTGTGTCACCTACGCTGGGAAGCTCGACGTAAACGATTTCTCGGAGTTGTTTTTGGGCGTAGTCGGTTATACCTATCCTTACTTTTCCTTTTTCGACATGTGCCCATCCGAATTCCTTGTGGTAGTATAATCCTTCAGGCACTTCATAGTCATCTACCTTGACCAAACCTTTCACCTCATCGATTGAGTAGGATATTTTGCTCTCGTTCATCTTAAAAACTTAACTATGTTTCCTACAGGGAACCGCAAACGGGGCAGTTTCGTCTACGTTCCACCTTTATCTCCTGAAAACTCATGGTTTCGGCGTCGAAGTGAAGCATACGTCCTACTAGAGGCTCACCCAAACCTGTGATGATTTTTATGGTTTCCAAAGCCTCTAGAAGACCTAACGTTCCCACGGCAGCTCCAAGAACAGGAAATTTCTCCTCTTCTGGTGGAATCTTAGGCAGAATGCATTGAAGGCAAGGTCCCTTTCCCGGAAGTATGGTTGTTATTTGTCCGTAGAGAGCGTGAACTCCAGCGTGCACAAACGGAATTTTTTCTTTTACGCAGGCTTTGTTCAGTAAAAATCGGGTGCGCCAATTGTCCAAGGCGTCAACAACCACTGCAAAGTCTTTGACAAGTTGTCTAGCATTATGAGTTGTCACAATCTTCTGAAGGGCTTTCACCGTTACCTCGGGATTCAGTTGACGAAGCTTTTCGACCATAGAAACGCTTTTTGGCCTTCCAATGTCATTGCTCCAATGCAAGATCTGTCGGTTGAGGTTGCTCAACTCAACAGTTTCCTTGTCAACAACCGCAACGTAGCCTACACCAGCGGCGACGAGATAGAACGATGTTGGACAACCTAACCCACCAGCCCCCACAACAATTACACTAGCCTTCTTTAACTTTGATTGCCCGCTTTTTCCCAAGCCTTCAATTCGAATTTGGCGATCGTATCTTTCCAGTTCAGCAGACGAAAAGGTCATGTTCTCTCCTATACTAACGTCTTGCTATAGTTTCTTAAGGTTTAAGGATTAACTCTTAAACGCAAATGACTACATACGATAACTGAGGTTAAATAGATGAAAGAAGTATGGAAGCATGGTTTTGTTAAAGCTGATGGAATTCGAATGCATTACGTGACCCAGGGAGAAGGAAAACTGTTGCTTCTTCTTCACGGTTTCCCTGATTTTTGGTACGTGTGGAGATTTCAAATTCCCGAATTAGCTAACCATTTTCGTGTTGTGGCTCCAGATTTACGAGGTTACAATGAAACCGATAAACCTGAAGGCGCTGACAAATATAGATTGAATCTTCTTGCAGGGGATATTCTTGGACTTATACATGCTCTAGGTGAAAAACGGGCGATAGTAATTGGACATGATTGGGGCGGAGCCGTAGCTTGGTCTCTCGCAGCTTTCAACCCAGAAGCTACAGAAAGATTGGTGATTTTGAATGCGCCCCATCCCAACGCCTATACAACGAAGACTAAAAATTCACTGAGACAACTGCAGAAAAGCTGGTATGTTTTCTTCTTTCAAACAGTCGACATTCCAGAAGAGGCTTTGAGTCGAAACGACTATTTCTTTCTAAAAAATATGCTTCGACTTTCTTTCGTCAAAAAAGATTCCCTCACAGACGCAGATTTGAAGATTTATGCAGAAGCATGGTCAAAACCAGGAGCCTTGACAGCGGCGATAAATTATTACCGGGCTAACATGAATCCTGCTATATTGTTTTCGGAGAGAACCATAGCTTTTCCAAAAATTAAGTCGCCTACGTTGGTAATTTGGGGAGAACAAGATGCTGCTCTTTCAAAAGATTTGATAGCCGACACAGATGAATTTGTGGATGCCCCCTATTCTATAAAATATCTTCCAAATTGTGGTCATTGGGTTCAACTGGAAGAACCGGAGATTGTCAACAAGTACATACTTGAATTCCTGAAGAATTCTTCCTAAATGCCGAATTTGATGTCTTCAAAGATTTGCGAACAGCACAAAGATGAGAACGTGACTTCCAGACCCATTAATTCAGCCAACTGAATAGCTTCTTTGGCTGGAAAGGCTATAGCATTGACCCCGGCTTCCACAGCCAACGTGTCGGTTCTCGTCCTATGTTTACCCTTTGGTCTCATGCACCCCAAGACTATCGGAGTTTGAGGCATCATGAGCCTGGCCGTTACCAGCACTCTCGCTATGTCTTCCGGCTCAGGCGGGTCTACTTTTTCCATAGGCGTGCCACGAATCGGCATGAAGGCTATTATTATGACGGCTGAAGGCGAGTATTTTGAAATCATTTTTAGGGCTTGGAGTTCTCCCCTGAGTTTACCATAGTGAAGCCCCACGAGAACGTGAGGAACAAATGGGATTCCAGATTCGTGCAGAGCCCTCAAAGACTTGTCAAAGTCCTCAACACTGACTTTCAGTTGGTAAACTTCCCGTATTGTTTCGTCTGAGCCGATTATGTCAATTAGGGCGGCGTCAACTCCAGCTCCCTTCAATCGCCTTGCCGTGGAAAAGTCGATGACTCCCGTGTGCGCTGCTATGGTAAGCCCAAGCTCACTCTTGACCTTGGCAATAGCATCTACGAACTTGTCAAGGGGGACAGAACCGTCTGGCAAACATCCCCCGCTTATGAGACAGCCAATGGCCCCTTCGTTTTTCAGTTTCACGCAGAGGTTGAAGAGTCCCTTTGGAGTGAGAACTGGAAACATGGTGTTGAGAACTTTTCCGTCGCAGTGCTTGCATTTTAGAGCGCAAGAGGAGCCTGTGATTGAAATTGACGGGAAGGCTGTTGGAGAAGAGCAGAAGTAACCGGTTTTGTAGTAGATAAAACTGGGGGCGTAGAATCGAATTTTCTTTGAACTGTTGGGAAAGTTTCCTCTTTCAATCATCGAGACTAATTCTTTTTTCGGCATACGCCATAGGGCATCGACGTCTAAGGTGGTCATTATTGTCTATCAATGGCGCTGTCTTCTAAAATGGTTTATTGTGGCTTCGAACCTCTAGGATGTACGTCGCAAATGTGCTAGGTTTCTAAGTTAAAACCAACGAATAAAGTCACCTTTTGAACGGACAAAAACCCAAATAACAAAAAAAGAGGGGAATGTTAGGTGCGCAAACCTATCTGAAGTATCTTTTTGTTGCGAATGCCGCTATGGTTGGTCCTATGATTATCGCAACTGCTATCAAAGCTGCTGCTCTTGACATATCTCCACTTATCCCGAAAAGGTCTATTCCCCAGTTGGCAATTCCCAACGCAAAAACAGCTAAGATTATCGCTATGATTAAGCCTACAACGCTGATTAGCAACTCCATCGCTGTGACTGGTCTTTTTTCTTTTTCAGACATTTAAATCCCCGACAGATCTATCTTTTAGATAAAACTTAAAACATTTTACATGCATAACAAAAAAAGAGAGGGAAGGTTAAGAGAATTCAACCGCAAGAAAGCCGCTTAGCCATCTTTCATTCAGCAAGTGCCTTTGCTACGTCTTCAGGGGTCACGGCTGGTGCCCAATCGCATTCAGCGATTTCTTGATACGGCTGATGTAGTTTGAGTATCGTCTTTTCGTCTGGGGCGTCAACTATTGAAACCATTTGACAACGCCCAAGCAGTATGTATGTCCCAAGATATTTTGTTCCCTTAGGTGGTGGCTTAGGCATCTCTTCCATTCCTATCCTAATGAAATCCGCCATGTTTTCAGGTTTCCACTTAGCCGTCACTACAAAGAGCATATTCTCACTCTCACCGTTTACGACGTAGGTTTGGTTTTGAATATAAAGATTATAACCGAAGAAAAAAGAGGGAAGGTTAGAGGGCGTTATTCAGCGACGTATAGGTTGTATTGTTTGAACACTGGCCTTATATTCAACCATTTCACTAACCTCTCATTTCTAAAGTTCATTTGGTCTATTTAAATAGTGAAAATGACATGAATCGGAAGAAATGCGCGCAAAAATTATGGAAAGATTCCTCTATCTTTAATAACTTGTATCGCTCTGGATGTAGCCAATATGTAAGCTCCTTCTCTTGTTGTAACATCATAACTCTTTACAGTAAAAACTAAATCTCTGTATGCAGTTGTCATTTTCTCTCTAAGTATATTGTTGACAATGTCTGTTTCCCATTGAGTACCTTCCTTGTTTTGAAGCCACTCACAATAGCTGACTGTAACTCCGCCAGTATTAGCAAGTATATCTGGTATCAAGTAGACATCTTTCTCAAATAGGATTTTGTCGGCAAGATTGGTAGTCGGTCCATTTGCAAGTTCGAGAATCACCTTAGTTTTGATATCGTCAGCTATCGAACCAACAATTTGTGTTTCCTTGGCGGCAGGAACCAAAATATCACATTCTTTTGTTAGAAATTCATCAATAGCAAGAGTGTTCCGGGCCTCATAACCGATTACTGATTTTTTCTCATTTTTTTCATCTGTTTTGTATTTTAGAACATCACTCGGACTAAAACCCTTGGGATTATAAATGCCTCCTTTAGAATCGCTAATCCCAATAATTTTACATCCATAGTCTTTGTGGAGAATGTTTGCCGTGTGGAACCCGACATTGCCAAAACCTTGAACAATCACGGTAGCATCCTTCAAAGAAGTCAATCCTCTAGCACATCCTTGTTTAACAGCTTCTTCCAACACATAGGCACCTCCTTGTGCTGTTGCTTCTAGCCTTGCCCTACAACCGCCTAAACTCAATGGTTTACCAGTAACAACAGCGTATGCGTCGGGAGCTTTTTGATTAAACATCTTATAAGTATCAAATATGATCCCCATTTCTTTGGGACCAGTACCTATATCTGGTGCAGGAACATCCGAGTCTGGGCCTATCATTGAAGATATTTCAAAAGTGTATCTTCTAGTCATACGTTCAAGTTCATCAGGCGACATTTCACGTGGATTGCAGATAACGCCACCCTTTGCACCCCCAAAGGGTAAATCAACAACCCTACATTTTAATGTCATATCCATAGCAAGAGCAGTTATTACACTCAAGTCCACATCAGGGCTGTATCTGATACCGCCTTTGGTGGGCTCGTATAACTTGGAATGTTGTACTCTATAACCTCTAAAAATTTCTAATGTGCCATTATCCATTTTTACAGGAAACTGCACACTTAATCGCTTTGAAGGAGATTTTAGTAATTCAACAAGACCTGGATCAACGGGTTCAGTCTTTTCACCTAAAAGTTCAACACCGTGGTCAAAATCTAATAATATTCTTCTTAGATAATTGAACTCTTCCGTCATTGTATCTACACTGCTCCAGTTTAACTATCACTCATAATATTAATTAGAATTATGGAACTAGAAACTAATGCAAACGGATTAACAACAAACAAAAAAGCATTGAGCTTAGAAAGGAAAAGCCAAGATAGGTGATGTAGCCGTCTCTCAATGTGGAAGAAATATAGAAGGAAGATTGTCAAGAGAGAGGAAAGCAGTTTAACAGATGTTCTTAGAAGTAGAAGTTTAACATTATGCCAAAGAAGGATTTGTAGGGAGAGAATTGACTTTAGCTTGCTTTTCTGTATGTCCACTTCATTAGCTAATGGGGGAGCGGCTCAAGGTACAATGGGATTACCTGAAGAGAAAATTAAACAGCTTTGCTTGGATGCAGGGTTTAGTAGTGTAAGGCTTGTTCCATTGAAGAAGTCGAACCATAACCTGTATGAGGCAAGAGCTTAACCTTTGGTTTTCTAGTTGCGCGCGCGCAGTTGAGGCCCCTGACTCGGTTGTGCAAACTTTCATTAATGCTGTTGCTGCAACTGTAAGAATTGAAACAGGCCTAACTATAGATGCGCGCGCTTTCGCCTTAAACAATAGGTCAGCAGTTAGTGTATTCGACGATGCATATTCCGGGTAGCATGCGCCCATTTTTTCTTTCTTACCAACCGTGCTTGATTGTCGAAGGCGGAGTTCCCTTCGTCTTTCGTTTTTCATGTTTCTCGGAACGCTTAAACTTATTTATTTTAACAAGGTCGCTTT
>JAOUPL010000046.1 GCA_029879825.1 Candidatus Bathyarchaeota archaeon | reverse complement strand
TGTTGATGCAGTCTAAAAGGCGTGTAAGAGATTTTGAACTTATGAGTAAGGGACTCATAAGAAATGATGCCCGATCGACATTGCAGGATTTAAAACTGAAACTGAAATACATGTCAGCAGAACAAAATTGATCCATTCAATGGAACAACAGTCTCACCATTCAAAAAGGGAACAAGATTAAAGAAGTTTAATTGAGAGCAGAACTTTACATCTTCTTCAAATCCTTGGCTTATAAGATATCGTGCATGACATCCAGACTGAATAGCCCTCTCTAACGACTGCCGTGCTTGTTGAAAGGCCAATAATGCCGCCAAAACAGCATCCGAGTGCTCAATATTGTCTGCTGGAAGACTTTTTGCTATGGCTCCGGCGCAGATGAAGTCTTCTAAAGAAAAGTGGTCATCCGTTCCCGCTGATATGATAGAAATTCCGGTTTCTTTCCATATAGCAATCTTTAAAGCTGCCTTTGCAGTGGCCTCAGCGTTCAAAAAAGCTCCAGTGAACACATACTTTGCCTTTTTGGACGAGACTACGGCTTTTGTGCCACTTGTGGTAGTCAAGATTATGTGCTTTCCCTTAACCTTTTGAGGAGAAAATTCAAGTGGAGAGTTTCCTAAATCGAATCCTTTCAGCTTGATTCCCTTTCTCTCGCCAGCCAGTATGAACTCAGGATGCTTCTTGTGAAGTACACGCGCTTCTTTCACGGTTTTTATTGGAATCACTCCCTCAGCGGCATTTGCTAAGGCCGTGACAATTGTGGAGCAGCATCTTAAGACATCGATGACGATGATTACGTCTCCTCTTTGAACAGCCTTGGCGATGTCCTTTGCTGTGAATACTAAGTTTGTTTGAACTTTCAAGGTAAACTTCCTTCCTGTCATCTACTCCATACAGAGGATAAGATACCTTAATTTCTTTAAAGCGCTTGAGATATACAAAGGGCAGGAATGGAAAATGAGTTTCTTGCCGGGTAAAGTGCCAACAGAAGTCTTGCAAAAAATAGTGTTCAAACACTTGGGAACAAAAAGAGACGATGTGGTTCTTGGGCCTTCAATTGGCGAAGACGCAGCTATAGTTAAAGTTGGAAAAGAAATCCTCGTGATGGCAGCAGATCCGATAACCGGGGCAGAAGAATGGTTGGGATGGTTAGCCGTGAACGTAAGCGCAAACGATGTTGCAACCTGCGGGGTTCAACCTCGCTGGTTCACTCCCTGCATACTTCTACCAAAAGGTTCAAAAGAGGAACTTGTTGAGAAAATTTGCAGTCAGATGGACAAAGCCGCGCATCAATTGAATGTAGCCATCATAGGGGGTCACTGCGAAATTACGCCAGGCTTAGAACACCCAATCGTGACCGGCTGCTCTGTAGGTGTTGCTGAAGACGGAAAATATGTGACTTCTAGTGGAGCAAGAATAGGAAACAAGATCATTATGACCAAAGGAACTGGAATAGAAGGAACAGCCATATTAGCTTCAGACAGAAGACGAGAACTCCTTGAAGTGTTTGATGAAAGCCTCGTCAAAAAAGCTGAGAAATTCTTCGAAAAAATCAGCGTGGTTAACGACGCCATCGTAGCTTTCAAAACCGGAGGAGTTTCAGCGATGCACGACCCCACAGAGGGAGGAGTAGCAGGAGGGTTACACGAACTAGCCGACGCCGCAAAGGTTGGTTTCCAAATTTACGAAGAAAGAATCTTGATTCCTGAAGAGACAAGAAAAATATGCGCGCATTTTGAAATAGACCCTCTTCAACTAATCAGCTCCGGATCGCTCCTCATAGTAGCTGAAGAAGAAAAAACAGAAGAAATCCTAAGTAAATTGTCACAAAATGGCATCCATGCATCCATAATTGGCGGGGTAACAAAACCTGACCTAGGAAGAAAAATGGTCACGAGAACAGGAGAAAAAGCTGAACTAGTTAGACCAGCCAGTGACCATCTTTGGGTAGCGCTTGCTAAACCATTTAAGAGGTAAAAGAGGTAGCTTACTTTTTTTGGTAATGACTCGGTAATCGATTTTGCCCCTAACTTCTTACGGATGGAATAGCGTTCCACACGGTTTTCACAATAGGCATGGCCATTACCAAACCTATTAGAGCCTGACCAATATTGAATGGGACTTCCACGATGGCAATTATTTCCCACTCGGGAAAGATAAGCGGAAGTATCAAGGTTTCGTACAGATAGTATCCAATTATCATTTCAATGCCTCCGCATATGATAGAAACGATTTGCCAGTTGACTATCGACTTACGGCTTATACCAAAATAAGCAATGGAGATTCCCAGTAACGTTGCAACAACCACCCAGAATAACTTCTCGATCACGAAGTTTCCGAAGATGCCGACGTAGTATGTAAGTCCCAAATAACATACGATTGCTCCTAAGCTTACACCGAGAAAGCTGCTAAACATTTCCCACCTAATTGAGGTCTCAATTCTTGGGAGAACTTTGTGCCCAAGATAACCTACGATCAAACCTTCAACTCCCTTGACAACTAAGGTTCCTGGGGCATACCAAGGAATGCCAAGAATGATGTCGGCGAGTGAGGACCCGATTCCACCTGCTATCCCACCTATAACGGGTCCAAATAGAAGCGCAGTCACGTAAACCATAGAATCTCCTACATTAAAGAATCCACGAGTTGCTGGGATATCTATCTTAAGAATAACTGTTGCTACACAAACAACGGCGATAAACATGGCAAGAATGGATAAATCTCTTAAACCGAACCGCATTTTGCCTTTTCAATCCCTCGACTGGAAGCAGTGTGGTTAGTATAGTTACAACTATACTATTTAAAAATTTCTCACAAAAATCCATCAACAGTTTCAGTGGTCAAAGCAACGTTTTCAAATCATCTATAGCACGTAAAACCCTTTTTCCACGCTCTGTGATTTTGAAGTATTTTCGTCCCTCCTTTTTGTAGGAGGTTATCAACCCCCTTTTAGAGAGGTTGTTTAGGTGTTGATAGATGGCAGCCCGGGTCATGGTCTTTCCAATTTTCTTCCACAAGCTGTAACCGTAGGTGTCTTTTTGGCTCAAGATTCGCAAGATCTTCTCTTTTGTGCTCAACTCCAAGCCAAGTACAGCGGTTTTCCGCTTTTTCGCCAAGGCTTGAAGCACATCTGTTGCCTTCAATCCGCTTCCCGTTATCAGGCACACAACCGTGTCCTCCTTATCGATTGCGCCTTGATGCACCAATTTCTTAAGCGCTGCTATGGTGGCTGAACTGGAGGGTTCAGCGAAGATTCCTTCAAGCCTAGCGATTTCTTGTTCAGCAGCAAAGATTTCGGAGTCCTGCACCGTAATGGCAGTGCCTTTGGATTCTTTTATTGCCTGAAGGGCTCCTTTTCCGTTCAATGGGTTCCGTACGAGTATTCCTAGAGCGTGGGTAGATGGCTTCGAAATGGCGATTGGTTTTGATCTGTTTTTTAGGTGAGCTTCGGCGATAGGTGCGCATCCTTGAGCTTGCACGCCAATCATCCTTGGCAACTTGTCAATGTTTTTTAGGGCGTGTAGTTCCTTGAAGCCTTTCCAAATGGAATGTATGGTTCCGCCGCTTCCCATGGAAACAACGAAGCAGTCAGGGATTCCGAACTGTTCCATGACTTCATAACTGATGGTTTTCTGGGCTTCAATAACTAGGGGATTGAATTCCGCTGTGGCTTGATACCATCCTGTTTCCTTCGCCAAGGATTCCGCTCGATTGTTGGATTCGTCAACGATTTCTCCGTGTTCCTCAATGATTGCGTCGTAGATTAGCATCTGCGCTAGTTTACCTAGGTCCACCATTTTTGGAACGATAATGTGGCAGGCGAGCCCGGATTTGGTGGAGTATGCGGCCATAGAGGCTCCCATGTTTCCGTTGGAGGCGCAGATTACAGAATCGTGTTTTAAATCCAGAGCGTTTGAAACCATCAGTGCTGCACATCTGTCTCTGAAGGAGTTCGTTGGATTTCGGGTTTCGTCTTTTAGATACACGACGTTTAATCCAATTTCTTTGGCGAGGCGTTCAGCCTTGTGTAGGGGGGTGCCTCCTTCTCCCATTGTCACTATGTTTCTAACTTCCGGTAACAAAGGCTTAAACTTCCAAAACGTGATGGGTCCAGTGAGCGCTGTTTCTTTCAACTGTTCAAAATCGTAAGTATATCCTAGATGACCTCCACACTTTTCACATTTATATCGAGGAGGATACGACGCAAAGGTAGTCGAACATTGGCTACACCGCAGAACAGTCATATTGATTGAGCTCCACATAGATTAAACAGATGTTTTCTAACTTTTCTTTATCGGTCATTTAGAAATGCTTTAAAAGAACTGAAGACTTAGTAGGCAAGGACAACGCCAGAGTCGTGGGCAATTTTGAGGATCACATATTGAATATACGTGATTTGAAGCCTGGAATGAGTTCCGTTAACATTAGAGTGGCGGTGTCAGAAATTTTGAAACATAAACAGGTCATAACCAGCATGGGTGTTGAACATGAAATCTTGATGCAAAAGTGGCAGATGAAATTGGCGCGATTACGTTGGTTTTGTGGGATGAGAAGATTCTTCCCCTAGGTGGAAGATGTTCTGCGAATCGGAAACGGTTTCGTGACGCCCTTTAAGGGAGAATGGAGAATAAACATCGGAAAATACGGCGAGACAGCGAAAATTTAGCTCAGAACTCAGATTAGAGGAAATTCTAATGCGAACCACCAATCAACGCTTTGATCCCAATCCACTGGATCGCCACAAATCCTAGGAGGAGTCTGAACCATACAGTTAAAACTCTTATTAGGACCGTCGCTGCAGCAGCAACGGAGACAGCTTGCGGCCCTAATAGGGCAATGTAAAGGCTTGTCATGGCAATCTCTACAAGTCCCACTTCACCAGGCACTCCCAGGGGAATATTTTGAATGCTGACACTAATGGAAGTCACAATTGTTACGAGGACAAAGCCAACTGGATGACCAAGAGAAACAAAAACTAAAAGGGACAAGAGTACACTGAGGAACCAAGCTACTATAGAAAAAAACACTGGTCGAACCAAGCTTCTCGGATTTCCACCTAAAACTTCAATTGATTGATGGAAAGCACTCAAAGTCTTTCTAGCTTTGGACCTTAAGCTGGTTAGTTTCAATCGTCCCCTAGAAATGAAAACAAAAAAACGTAGCAGCAAATCAATTAATTTCTGTGTCAGTTGTTCTCTTATGCATAAGAGAAATATGAAAATCAACGATATGACGGTGCCGATGGCTACGAGTAATATCAAATTCGAGACAAATGCAGGAAGTTCATATTGTAGAATAAATAAAGAAATGGAGCTAATGATCAAAGTGCTCAAGGTTATTATCATAGAGAGGATTCTATGACCGACAACTGATGCTACAACTTTCCCTGCGTTTTCACCTGACTCTTTTGTCATTAGGTAAGCCTTAGAGGTGTCTCCGCTAATCGACTCAGCTGGAATCAAAAGATCGACGAAGACTCCAATCCAGCTAAACAGGAAAGTTTTTCTAAAGGGAACGTTTATCGAGAGGGGTTGCAGAAAATACTGCCAAGTTAGAGAATAGGCTAGCATATTTAACAAGAGAACGGCGACTGCCAGTAAATAGTACCGGAGATCGACGCGCTGGATGATTGTGAGCATTTCGGGTATGTCAACGAAGAAATAGAGGTAGGCGATGAAGATCAACAGACCTATCAGCAAGAAGGGAACAGTTCTTTTTATAGTCATACGCTTTTCTGAAAGCATTCCCTACTACATCCATGGTAAATAGGAGCAATTAGCGATTTCTGCATATTATCTTTTGCCCGACTTCCTCCGTTATCGATTAAACACTGCTTCAAAAATCAACTTACACCCGCGTACCGTACGATCAATATTATCTATGGTGTCTGTTTCCAAGGATGGAAAAACTTCCTCAATCACCTTCAAAAGAAGGATTGAACGGTCTGTGGGGAGATACAACAAACTTTCCATAAGATGCAGCCTAACTTCTTCACCAAATTCTTTGTCAACCAAAAGAGGTGCAGCACAGCCTGCGGCTTTTAAACATGAGATCAAACATAGGGCTTCGGCTGGCGGCTTTCCTCGTGAGATTTCCCATGAAAGTATGTCGTCTTCAGAAACCTTTAACAAGTGCTTGGCGTAGGCTATCTGATCCTCAACGTAACCTCGCTGATGAAGGAAGCGGGTCACTTCATAGTCTTTTACTGCGATGGATACTAGATACAACAAATTTGTCAAATATTCGAAGGGGAGGTTGAACTGGTCAGCAATTTCAAGAAGCGCTGGAGGAAATGAAAGAAGATAATAGCGTAGATTGCCGTGTAAAATCGAGTGTCCCACCTCATGACGGATTCCTCCCATCTTGACTAACCTTTGCAACTTCTTCATTTTTTCGAGGCATAAGGTGATTCGAGGTATTCCCCGCCAAGCGTCGTGCATAGCGAAAAACAGCTCGTCGAAAGGTGCGGACGCAACGCCAACTTTTCTATATTCTTTAGCAAAGAAGGCCTCAACCGATGAAGATCGTTCAAACATGTATAAATCGACGAGAGAAACCTCATGAGGCGTCGATCGGCTATAGCACTCTTGCATAGTTTCAGTGATTCTTTCTATCTCTTCATCGTCAATTTTGCCATATTTTGAAACAACAATGTGCACCAACGCGCTTCCCATTAAACCTTAACTCATGGGATTTAAAGGTCATTCTGCAAAGGCGACTAAAAAAATCGCTCGTGTCGGTTAGAATTCCGGTTTTGCTTTTCCCAATTTTTTGTCTAGGCATGCTTTTACAAAGCCGTAATATTCTGGGTCTGGATTGCTGGGTCTACTTTTGAATTCTCCATGGAATTGGGAGGCGAAGAAAAAGAATCGGTCAGGCAGTTCCAGAATCTCCATTCTTCTGCCGTCAGGGCTTTTGCCAGAGAAAACCAATCCATGCTTTTCTAGAATGTTCCAGTAATCCTGATTTACTTCCCATCGGTGGCGGTGGCGTTCATGAATCTCTTCAGCGCCATAGAGTCTGTGCGCCAGCGTCTCCTTTTTGATTATGATTTTGTGCGCGCCCAAACGCATAGTCGCCCCTTTATACTTGACGCCTCTTTGTTCGGGCATCAGGTCGATCACAGGGTGCGGAGTATCTGGGTTTACTTCGGTGCTGTTGGCTTCCTTCAGTTTACAAGCGTTGCGAGCGAATTCAACGACCGCCAATTGAAAGCCATAGCAAATTCCTAGAAAGGGCATGTCGTTTTCGCGGGCAAAGCGAATTGCCCTCATTTTTCCTTCGGTTCCTCTTGGGCCAAAACCGTAGGGGATGAAGACTCCATCGTATTCTTTGAGAAGATTCAATTTGCTCGAGTCTACCTCCAAATTCTCTGCTTCAATGTAGTCTATCAGAACTTGTGCTTGACAGGCGGCCCCGGCGTGTCGAAAAGCTTCGTTCATGCTCACGTAGCTGTCAACCAAACCTGCGTATTTGCCAACCAACGCTATCTTGACCTCAAGCCGTGGGTTTTCAAAAGAGGCTACAAATTCTTTCCAGTCGCTCCACTGAGGGGTTCGTTCTGGAAGGAGCAGTCGTTTGCAAATGTAATCGCCCATGCCTTGTTCATCCAAGATTAGGGGAACCTGATAGATGGAGGGAACGTTGTAGGAGCAAAATACTGCTCTTTCGGGAATTGTGCCAAAAAGCGCCACTTTTCGAAGAGATTCGGAATCGATCATTTTCCTGCATCTAGCAACGATGGTGTCTGGTTGGATGCCTATGCGACGTAACTCGTTTACGCTGTGTTGGAGAGGCTTAGTTTTCATTTCACCAGTGACATCCAAGATCGGAACAAGGGCAACATGAACGTAAAGCGTGTTATCGAACCCATCTTCTAAGCGCATCTGACGGATCGCTTCGAGGAAGGGCAATCCTTCTATGTCCCCAACGGTTCCTCCACATTCTGTCAAAACAACATCGACCTTCGACCGTTCCGCAACCAAGCGAATACGACGTTTAATCTCGTCAGTGACATGAGGAACTATCTGAACGCATCTGCCTAGAAAGTCGCCTCGCCGTTCCTCGTTGATGACTGCTTGGTATATCTGTCCAGTTGTGATGTTATTGTCCTTGGGCAAGTTAAGGTTTAGGAACCTTTCATAGCCACCGAGGTCAAGGTCTGTTTCACCTCCGTCATCCGTAACGTAGACTTCGCCGTGGATGTAGGGGTTCATGGTCCCGGCGTCTACATTCACGTAAGGATCTATCTTTATGACCGTAACCTTGAAGCTCCTAACCTGAAGCATCTTACCAATGGAAGAAGTGACGATACCCTTACCAACAGAAGAAAGCACGCCTCCAGTCACAAAAATAAACTTAACACGTCGATTTTGGAATATAAGTAACCCTCCCTTGTGGACTTGCGGAAAATGCGACTTTCTATTATACCGCCTATGAAATTTCTTCATAGAGGGATAAAAAAGGCTTTCCCATTAAAAATCTATCACATAATTTTCTAGTATGTTCAAATAGTTTTTATGCACTTGAGGTGATAACTGTAAGCCGTTGTCTATGTGGTTGTGGCTGTAAGGGAAATATACCGATCTATTGATTGCTTCAGCAGAAGGGCGGTTAAATGATTAGAAAAATCGGGTTTGACACAAAAAAATACTTGAATGCACAGATAAAAAAGATACTTGATCGTGTTTCGTTGTTTGATAAACTGTATCTAGAATTCGGCGGTAAGTTGTGTTATGATTATCATGCTTCACGTGTGCTTCCAGGCTGTGATGTTGACACAAAAGTACAGATGCTTCGGCGACTGGGAAACAAAATTGAAATAATACATTGTATCAGCGCGAAGGATATCGAAGGAAGAAAAATTAGACGAGACTTTGGATTAACATATGATGACCAAACACTCAAAGACATAAACGATCTTTTCGAGACGGGTCTAGATGTCTCTGCCGTAGTGATAAATAGGTTCAACAACGAATTGAT
>JAOUPL010000149.1 GCA_029879825.1 Candidatus Bathyarchaeota archaeon | reverse complement strand
TTTTTATCTTAGGAACCAAATCCAGACCTCTATGGGCATGGAATCTTCCATCAAAAGTAAGAAATCCGTGGGACTGATGACCACGATGATTCTGGCCTCTTAGGCCCCAGTAAACGTAAGGAAACACGGGTCTGTGTTCGAAATTCTGGACTCCGAAAACTCCACAAGCTTCTTTTAAATGTTCTAGCATATTTTTAACTATGAAGTCAGCTATTTATCAATCTTTATTACAACTTTAAGTTAAAACCAGCGACGGATAATTCTTGTCGCAGCTAGGCTATTCCAGCAAAAGCCTTAGGTGCTGTCAAGCACTTAGGATCTCTTCAGCGTTCCTAATCAGATTTTCTTTTTTATCGACAGGAACAACAACGTTAGCTGCGTATTCGTGACCGTCTGCTATACCGAAACCCTTAGACGCTTTTATCAGGAGGTTAACGGCGCCAAGGGTTTTTCCTTCACTAATCAGAATCTGCATGTCCCTTGGAACTCTAACAGAAATCTTCGCAAAGGACTTCTTCAACTTCCCCCATCCAGGTATGGATGGTGGCACGTTTACGATGCCGAAAATATACTTGCGGGGGTTTACTAGTCGTACCTGATAAGACAAGAACGAACAAAACTGGCCTATGACCTTAGTGCCCATACCTTCGTACATGTCGGCAGCATCGAACCATTGAATATGGTCTGTTTCTTTTAGTCTCTCGCGATAAAGCCGTGCTATAAGACGTTTGTTCACCTTTTTCCTCCGCTCTTCCAATTCATTGATTTTCTTTTTTGTTTGGTCTGTTATTCCTTCTAGGCAGGCTTTGATTCCAAGTTCGGGTCCTCCCTCATAGTAGCTCACCGCTCCCAAAATTTGAAGTTTCGAGAAAAGACTGTAGACGCGGGTTCCAAATTTTACGATCTTGATTTTCTTCCCTTCGCCCTGAACGACACCGTTCTTTATGGCTTCATCTAAAACAACTTTATTCAAGCCTGTCCAGCCGGTTGGAATCTCGCAACTTCCCACCAAGGCTAGGTAAGAGAGATCTGTGTTGCTTTCGTTGAGGGTTTTTGCGAATAAGTAGCAGCAAGTGGCTCCTGAGAACTCGCTTTCTCCACGGAAGTCGTAGTTCTCGAGGTTAAGGTCGTGAACTCTGGGATCGGTTGCTGGTGTGGGGTCGTGGTGATCCAAGATTATGGTTAGGTTTCGACCAGCATTGCAATCTGAGATGAAGTTGGCGTGGGAGGACCCAATATCGGCGTAGAAGATTGTTCTGCCCACGTTTTCATGAAGACTCTCGACGACTTCCGGATACATCTTTTCTAAACAAAAGGTTCCAACCCCGTAACCTTCTCGCTCCAGAGACGCTTTTGTAATTGCAGCGGAGCAGAGACCGTCTGCGTCATCATGATGAACCAAAATTACTTCTTTAGGTTTTTCTTGTCTCAACTCAGAAATTGCTGTTGCGACCTTTTTCTCAAACTCTTTTTGCTTCATGAGGACCCTCCCGAGACAAACGTAGGGATGCTTATTGGATGTTTTTCAAACAGTTTTTAGTAGGTCTGATCGAGTTATTATGCCTACGACATCTCCCTTCTTCACGACCAACACACCTGGATGATCTTCTAGGAGGGGTTTAATCATGCTGACGCTTGTGTCTTCTGGAACGCTTGGTAGGGGCGGCTGCATCACATTCTCAACTCTCTCGTCTGCGATGGTTGAACTCAGATTTCTGATGATGCTCTCCTCCGTGACAGTGCCTATCACTCTTTTATTTTCGATGACAGGTAACTGAGATATGGCGTGTTTCATCATGAGTTCGCTTACTTTCACGATTTTGTCGGCAGGTTTCACGAAAACAACCCGTTTTGTCATGACTTCTCTGCAGTTTTTTCCTTCTCCTTCGGTTAGAACTTGGAGAATTTTGTTAACTGTTGACAATCGGGGGTCTACTTTTCCGCCCTCAATTTTGGCGATGTGGGCTTGTGTAACTCCTACTAGTTCTGCTAGTTTTCTTTGAGTCAGTTCTGCATCTAATCTTAACTTTTTCAGCGCAGGTCCAGTTATGATCATTGATAACCCAAGGTTATTTTTTATACACTTTAGATATCAAAAGGTATATATTCAGTTGCCTTTTATAAGCCTTCTTCAAGGTGTCTCTATGCGAAACATGCTGATCAACGGCTTAAAACAAACACCCATTGAGAAACAAAAACTTGAAATCGTGGAGAGGAAGGGTCTCGGCCACCCTGACTCCATTTGCGACGCCATTATGGATCAAGTATC
>JAOUPL010000148.1 GCA_029879825.1 Candidatus Bathyarchaeota archaeon | reverse complement strand
AAGACCCACGCAACGATCCATGTGAGGAAGTAGGCACCTATCCCCATTGTAAACATTTTAGACGGTTTTTCCACCTTGGCCATAAATTGCCATTTAAGAATGTAATATGTAATAAGGTAAACAAGTATTCCAACCGACATGCCGCTTATGAGGGGATTGGCAACGTTTTCAACATCGATCAAAAGAGCACATGCTAAGGCCGCAAGAACGCCGAAACCAACTCTGCTCCAATAAATAATGTTTAAAGGCTTCAATTCCTCACCTCCTTGAGGGAAAAGCGTTGAAGGAGAGAATGACAAGTTTCGACATCGCAGCACTAACTCCTGAACTTAACCGACTAATTAAAGACGCCCGCATTGATAACATTTACCAAATTAATCCCCTTACTCTGCTTTTAAAGCTTCGTAGACCAAACCAACCTAAACTTCATCTGCTCATAGAGGCTGGAAAAAGACTTCACCTAACCTCATACGTCCTCAAAAAACCTCAAAAACCTCCCACCTTTTGCATGGCCCTTCGAAAACACCTTAGAAACGGTAAAATCAAGGGAATTCGCCAACACGAATTCGAACGAATCATAATAATCGAGGTCAGCGAGAAAGAAGGCAACATCCAGTTGATATCAGAACTTTTCGGCGAGGGAAATATCATACTGGTTGATCAAGAAAATAGAATTCTGCAAGCTCTCACCTATCGAAGAATGCGGGACCGAAACGTTTTACGCGGCGAAGTCTTCCAACAGCCCCCTTCAAGTGGAAGAAACCCCCTTAAACAGAATCGTCAAGGCTTCAACGAAATCAGAGAGCTGGGACAACTGGAAATAGTGAGAGCCCTCACAAAATTTCTGAGTATCGGTGGACACTACGCCGAGGAAATCCTCCTTCGCGCAGAGGTTGATAAAAAGGCTCCATGCGATTCTCTTGCGGAACGTGAACTTGACAGAATTTTCGATCAACTCCAACATATTCTCTCCATCATTAGCGCAGGAAATGTGGAACCCTGCGTTGTAATCGGCAGGGAGGGCGAGTGGATCGATGTAACTCCCTTGCCTCTGAAAAAACATGCTCATTTTAGTCAAAAAAGGTATGAAACCTTCGATGAAGCCCTCGACGATTACTACATGAAGATGACTCTGGACGAGGGAGTGGTTGAAACTGCCAAAGGAGTTGAGCGAGAAATGGCGAGACAACAAAGGATTCTTCAAAGGCAACAAAAAGCCTTGGAGGATTTGAAGGGGCAGATTGAAAGAAACAAGGGCATCGGAAACCTGATTTATCTGCACTTTGGCGACTTGCAGTCTCTTCTTCAAAAGATAATGGATGAGAAAAGAAGCGGGAAACCTTGGGAAGAAATAGTTTTAAGCATTGAGAAAGGGAAAAAAGCTGGACGTGTTCCAGACATCTATTTTGACTCCTTGAAACCTCCAAACCTTATCCTCAACGTTTCGGTGGAAAACTCAATTTTTCCCCTTAACCTCCGTCGTTCCATCCAAGCCAACGCAACTAAATATTACGCAGGGGCTAAGAAGGCTGAGAAGAAACTGGAAGGCGCTGAAAAAGCCCTTCGAGAAACCCAAGCCAAGATTGAGGAACTGAAACAGCGGATTGGACGCGTAAAAGAAATTCGCAAACCCTTGGCTAAAAGAAGAATAAAGGCATGGTATGAGAAATTCAGATGGTTCCACTCCTCTGACGGATTTCTTGTGCTTGGAGGTAGGGACGCTACAACAAATGAGATTCTCATTAAGAAACAAATGGAACCCCACGACATCGTTTTGCACGCCGATATTCTGGGTGCCCCCTTCGTTTTGATCAAGACTGGCGAAAAAACTCCGCCGGAACGAACTATCAGGGAATCGGCACAACTTGCGGCTTCCTACTCCCGCGCTTGGAGGGAAATGCTAAGCGCAGTTGATGTCTACTGGGTCAACCCAGAACAGGTTAACAAAAGCCCTCCCTCAGGGCAGTACCTCAGAAAGGGTGCCTTCATTATTCACGGATCGAAAAACTTCGTTCGCGGTGTTCCCTTGCGAGTTGCTATTGGAGTTAAGATGAAAGAAGAGCAGACTGTAATTGTGGGGGGACCAGTGGAAGCTATCGGCAACCAAACAAACGTCTACGTCGAGCTTATTCCAGGGGAGCAAAAGAGTAGTGAGCTTGCCAAGCAGATACGACGGCTACTAGCCGAAAGGGCTTCTAAGGCTTTGAAGAAAAGAATTCTTGAGATTCCTCTAGAAGAAATACAGCGTTTCATACCTTTAGGTAGGGGAAAGACAAAAGTCTATGGACTTTGAAAAGGCTTCACAAAA
>JAOUPL010000045.1 GCA_029879825.1 Candidatus Bathyarchaeota archaeon | reverse complement strand
CCACATCAAAAATCCAACTTCTAGGGCATACACGTCTCAAAGATCAACAATCTAGTCGACATTTTGGTTCCTCGAGGATACAACAGCAACTTTTGGAGAGAATGTTAAGAGTGTTTAAAGAAAGAATTAGGAGTCTACATCAGAGCAACTTCATGCAAAACAAATGATTTTATAAAGCACACTCATTTCATGAATGTTTTGGGTCTGCTAAGCTAGAAGTCCGTTGCGGTGGATAAGGAATGATACCTATCCCTTGGAGATACGTGGGATCTTGGAACTGTGTTGCCTGTGGCATATGCTGCAAAGGATATCAAGTAGTCCTAGGATTTAACGAGTGGGTGGACATCATCAGAAAGTATGGGGTAGGAGTTACCCAGCCAAGTGTAAGCAAATTTTATCTAGGAAAAAAGGACGACGGCACATGCATCTTCTTAACCAAGCTTTATGACACATGGCTCTGCGGACTGCAAGATATGAAGCCTAAGGCCTGTAAGCTCTGGCCCTTCAAAGTTCTCTCTAGACCCAGATTCGGCAGACCAAGTGAAGCTGGCTACAAATACAGGGACAGAGATTTTTTTGTTTATGCTGATCCTGCCTGCGTAGGAATAAGGTGGGGGAAACCAACGCAAGGGTTTACGTACAAGATTGTACCTGAACTTGTTGAAATCGCCTTGGGACTACGTGAAAAGCAGTTTTACTCCACATCTAGGATACCCTATCACCCACAATACTTTAGGACCAGAGGAAGAAAAATAATCTAGAAGAACGGTTACAGACTCTGAAATGGATGCCTTTCATATTGCAGTTCATACAATGCTTGCAGTTTCCCAACATTGTCGATTTCCTCAATCGTCTTGTCCAGTCGAAACCTAACAACCTTCGGAACCCTCAAGGCGTAACCGCTTGTGTACTCTTCGGTTTCCTGAACCTCTTGGTATGTGACCTCCACCACAACAAATGGTTTAACAAAGACTCCTTCGTCATCTTGGGTGATCTTGCTTTGTTCTACGATGTCTCGAAGCATGTCCATGGTGTCTTCGGGAAGGTTCGAAACCTTCCCAATGGTGTAAAGTTTTTTCTTTTCCAGACCTCGAACTGCCAACAGAAAGGAGGAGTATAGTCCAGCTCGCCTTCCCTTTCCATACAAGGCCTTTACAATTGTGCAGTCGACGGTGTCACGCTCCGGCTTCAACTTCAGCCAACTGTAGGTTCTCCGCCCAGCTTCGTAGGTTGAGTTGAGGTTCTTAACCACAATACCCTCCAAACCTCTGTGCAAGGCTTCCTCGTAAAATCTCATCAACTCCAATTCGTTTTCACAGTCTCTCCCTTCGACGATATACTCGGTTGGAACAACCTCTAAGAGATATTTCCTTCTTTCCGAGAGAGGCAGATCAGTCAAGTCTCTGCCATTCAAGAAAAGAATATCGAAAGCTCGGATTGTCACCCTAACCTTTTCTTTTCTTCGCTCCAGCTCTTCTTTAGACGGCTTTCCGGGAACCGTTCTCTCCAGCAAGAACTGAAACGGAAGGAATCTTCCCTTTTCATCGATGGCGACGACCTCGCTGTCAACAATGCAACTCTGAGCCTCGAAACTGTTGGCGATATCGACGATTTCAGGTAGAGTATCCGATTTTTCTGTGGCTCTCCGTGAAAAAAGCCATGTATGGGTTCCCCATTTATGAACTTGCAGTCGGCTTCCGTCTAGCTTGAACTCAGCTCGCATCGGAAACTCCCCCCTATCTGACTCGTATAGATGAGCAAGTTGAGGTTTGAGAAACTGTCCAGGTCGAAGTTTTATAGTGGAAAGCGTTAGTTCTCCTTTAGGCGCGAGCATGATTCCCTCGGTTACTCCTAGTATGGCGCAGGCGCTTTCAACAAGCTCGGATGAAACGTTGTAGGCTTTTGCGGCGGCTCGAATCACGGTTCGCGGGTGATATCCCAACTTTAAGTCGCCCAGCAAAAGTCTAACCACGTACTTCGCCTCTTCAGGCGTACCAACCCTCAACAGACTCGAGATATGGAGGTTTCGCTCCATGATCTTAGTCATTTTTGGGAGAAGTCTGATGGCTTCGTAAGCTTCTTCCACGGATAATTCTGCTTTCTTTGGTTTTTTCAGGAGGAAGGCTACCTCACCGTGTTCGCCATAATCTATGAGTAAGTTCCTTACTTTGCGTATGGCCGTTCCGGTGGCTATAGATATGGCTCTTTCCACCGTGCCCGGACCCACTTTTAGGTCTTCGTCTGTGAGAGTTCCTAGAGCAAGCCTTGTTTTCATTTCCAAGCTTAAGTCTTCTCGTTGAAAGAATTGGGCGAGTTCTGTTTCCTTACCCTTTTTGCTTCGCAAGACTGTTAGGCGTTCGTATACTTTCACAACGCTTGAGAAGGGGGTTGGATTTTTCAGGGGCGCTCCTGCCATGATTAGGCGTATTAGATGGTAGGGAATTTCCCACTTCCATTCTATTTGTTCTGGAGTGAATCCTGATTCTATGAGATGCTGGACGGCGGCTTTGGGACTGCCGTAAGTTTGAACGAGTTCCTCGAAAGCTGGAGGCTTCACAACAGTCATGACGTTTCACTAATTCAATCTGGAGGCTTAGGGATTGGTTCGATGGCTCGGAGAAAACCTTCAGGCGTGATGTCTATGCGTATTCTTCTCCGCTCAAAGTTGCACATTCTGCAGTCTAGAACCCGCGCAATTCTGACAAATTCACCTCTGCTGGCATCGAGGTCCACTTGCTGATCTTGCCAATAGATGCGTCCGTAGTCTACGATGATTGTTCCGTCGAGGTTGTGAGCTAAGCCGATGCCTCCAGCCATGTCATAACTGTCCCACCTTTCAGCGCTCCTTTGATTCACGTAGAGGCCGGTTACTCCGTGCAGTTGGTTGTATCTCGCCAGTTCCATGACCCTATATTTTAGTGCACCTCTGTAGGCTTCGAGAACTGTCACAGAATCTATGATGACTAATTCCATTTTTTCCTTCTCAACAATGTAACGGTAAGTTTCGGCGAAGGTGCTCCAATCCCTCAATTCCGGATACACAACCGTGTCGAGGACGTAAAGGTTTTTCCTGATCTCGTTCCAGTCCAACCCTAGGATGTCAGCCTTCTGTTTAAGACGAGACTGAAGATCAAATCGGGGAGTTGCACTTTTCCAGGTGTCCTCAGCAGTGGCGTAGAGGGTTTTCTTTCCGGCAGCCGCCATCCTAACAGCGATTTCTTCAACCAGAATGGATTTGCCGGCGCCAGGAAGTCCTGTTATGGCAAATTGGCCGCAGATTGGCACGCCGTTTAGGATTTCTCCCTCCGGCGTCAGGAAAAATTGGTCTATAAAAGTGCCGGTTGGCAGCCCCACTAGCGGCTTCTTTGCCTCTGGAGCCTCGTCTGGACGAATAACTAAACCGCCGAGTTTCTCCTCTTTTCGTTCGATCTCGGTTTTCATGGGTTTCGTTGCTAGCTCCCATTCGTCTGCTGGTGCTCTGGCTCCTTTCATGGCTTCGGCTAAGGTCTTAGCCATGGCCTTCATTATTTTTTCAATTGCTGGCGCTGCTTCAGGCTCCTTCTCCTCTGGTGGAAGCGACGGACGCTCAACTGCTTTGGAGGTCACGGCTTCTGGGGCGACGAGAACCCACATTTCTCCTCTTCTGTTGACGATGCCCTTGGATCTTAGGGATTGAAGTAAGGCGTAGGCTGAGTTGGGACCATATTTGGGCACTCCCAAACCTTCAGAAATCTCATCTAGGGAAGCTTCACCGTCATGGTCTTTCAAAAATCCCACAAGGTCGCTTTCCTCTACCATTAAGGTTCCCTAATGGTTAATGTTCCCCAGCTTACTATAAACTTTCTCGCTTTGAAGTTAGTTTCTCTATCAACTGATCAAGGTCGTGGACTTGAGATTAGTATTTCGAATTTTGTGTGATTTGCGTCATAAATGATGTTGAGCATATATATATCCAGCTCCCGTTACTTCAGAGAGTATAGGGAAAGGTGTTTGTGATGGATGTTCTGGAAGCCATAAGGACTAGGAAAAGCATACGAAAGTTTCGCCCAAAACCAATTCCAGATGAAAAGTTGAAGACGATTCTGGAGGCTGGTCGTTTAGCACCTTCAGCGGGCAACCGTCAACCTTGGTTTTTCGTTGTGGTTAAAGACCCTGAAAGGAAAAGGGTTCTAGCAAAGGCGGCGGACAATCAGACGTTCATAGCAGACGCTGGCGTAATCGTAGTTGCCCTCGGTGATCCTGAAGCTTCACCGAGATGGTTTAGACAAGATCCTATGATAGCCGTTGAGCACATGGTTTTGGCTGCGACAGATTTGGGCTATGGCACCTGCTGGATCGGCGCCTTCGATGAAGAAGAAGTTAAACGCCTTCTGAGGGTTCCTGAGGAGTTAAAGGTTATAGCACTGCTACCAATAGGCTTTCCAAACGAGTCTCCTCTCTCAAAACCAAGAAAACCTTTGAAGGAAATTTTTTTCCTAGAAAAATACGGGGAATTGTTCTAAGTTCAGAATCGACAATATATTTTATTGTTACAAGAGGAGTCTTTTCAAACCTAGAAAAGGAGAAAAATGGGGACTAAGCTTCAAAACGTCTTCTTCTTTTTGGTTCTCCACCGCGCCCTGTTAGAAATCCGGATAATTCAAAGGGGCCTAGGGGGAAACCAAATCCAAACTTTAAAGCATTGTCTACGTCAGTTTCTGTTGCTGTGCCTTCCTCAACTATCCGCATGGCCTCTCGTGCTAACGCGAAATAGCATCTGTTGGCGAGGTAACCGTAAGCCATTGGAGCGTCTTTAAACACTATAGCCATCTTTCCACATTTTTCTAAGACGCCTTTAACAACCTCAACGGTTTCATTCGAAGTGTCAGGAGCCCTAATTACTTCCACTCCCTTCAATACGGGCGGAGGGTTAAACCAGTGGGTGCCAATGACCTTGTCAGGTCTTTCTGTTGCCCTCGCGAGGGCCGTGACGCTGAATCCAGAACTGTTGGTTGCTAGGATAGCATGTTTCGGACATTTCTTATCCAACTCTGCAAAGACTTTCATCTTTAGATTTAGGTCCTCGGGGACGCATTCGGTGACGATGTCAACATCCCTGCAGAATTCGTCCATTTCGGTTGTCATTTCGATCTTCTTAATGGCTTCGTCCATTTGTTCTTGAGTTATTTTACCCCTGCTAACTCCTCTTTTGAGTCCGTATTTGCCTTCTACAATTTCGTTCATTGCACCCTTGAGAGCAGTGTCGTTTACATCTCGGGCTATGACATCGAAGCCGAAGGTTGCAAAAACCTGCGCTATTCCGCTTCCCATCACACCGGCGCCAAGAACTCCGATCTTCTTAACATCTTCAATCTTCATGTAATCTACCACAAAAACGATATACGTTAGCCATGGCTCCAAAAATCTTTCGCCCAATCAAGCGCTACTCAGGCTATATTTCGCGGGCCGTTCGGGAAGCTTCGTGGATTGCCTCGAGCACGTTGCCTGTTTCTTTGGCATTTCCTATGGCATAGATCTTCGCCACTTTGCCTTCCAGGGCCTTAATTAGGCTTATGTTAGGTTTCGATCCAGCGGCGAGCACAACACTGTCTGTCTCTACAGTTCGTGTTTCTCCATCTTTTTCGTAGACTACGCCGTGCTCTGTTATTTCCTGAACCTTTGCGTTGGTAATCATGGTAACACCGAGTTTCTTGAGTCTCTGGTATAACATTTGTATAGCCATGGGAACCATATCTATGCCGATTCTTCCCAGCATCTCCAAAATAGTCACCCTCTTACCTTCTTCAGCTAGGAACTCTGCTGTTTCGGCGCCAACCATTCCACCACCGATTACGACAACTCTTTCCTTAACCGACGCCCTACCAGCGAGGAGGTCGTGGGCAGTAACCACCTGATCTCTTTTGACTCCAGGAATTTCCGGAATAGTTGGAACCGATCCGGTGGCAATGAACACCGCGTCGGGTTTAATCCTTTTAACTAAGAGAGGAGTAGCCTCTTCTCCCAGCACAACTTTCACTCCAAGTTTGCGAATTTGGTGCTCAAGATACGGTGCTACGCTCTTCATTTCCTCTTTTTGGGGTGGAACGACAGCTAGATTTAGTTGCCCTCCCAATCCATCATTTTTCTCGTACAAGACAACCTCGTGTCCTCTAAGGGCTGAGACTCTAGCTGCTTCCATGCCTGCTGGTCCTCCGCCAACAATTAGAATCCTCTTCGAAACCTTCGCCTTCCTAATCTTATACTCCTCTTCCTTTCCCAAGGCAGCGTTTACGGAACAAGCTACGTCCTCGTTGAAGAATAATCTGGCTATGCACTCATCGCAAGCGGTACATCTTCTAATGTCGTCTAGTGCTCCGGTGGCTGCCTTCTTCGGTAACTCAGGGTCCGCCAGCAAGGCTCTTCCCATGGAAATCAGATCAGCTTTTCCTTCCTGCAAAATCTTTTCGGCTAGTTCAGGATCGTTGATTCTCCCCACGGCAATAACGGGAACATTAACAACCTGCTTTATCCCTGCGGCCAAGTGTACCATGTGGCCTCGAGGAAGGGCCATAGGAGCTGTTCCGACGGGCACAGGTGAATCGTAGATGCCTCCAGATATGTGGAGGGCGTCTACACCTGCGGCTTGCAGCATCTGCGCGATCTCTTTTGTTTCTTCTAAGGTAAGGCCGCCTTCGATGTAGTCTTCCCCGTTGATTCTGCAAAGAATGGGATAATTATTGCCCACTTTGTCTCTGGCGAATTTTAGAATTTCGAGGAGAAATCTTGTTCTGTCCTTTACGTCTCCACCATACTTGTCGGTTCGTTTGTTTGTGAGAGGAGACAGAAACTGATTTATCAGGTATCCGTGGGCACCATGGATTTCCACAGCGTCGAATCCAGCCGCCTTAGTTCTTCTCGCTCCCTCAGCAAAGGCTTCTATTACATTATGGATTTCTTCAATTGTCAATGCCCTGGGGGTTTCCTGTGTCGTTCGACAGAAAACTTCTGAAGCGGAAACAGGTTGGGTTCCAATGATTGAGGAGTGGGATTGTCTGCCACCGTGGAACAATTGAAGCGCAGCTTTTGCACCACTTGCTTGTATGGACGCGGCCAATCCTTTCAACCCCGAAACCTTGTTGTCATGGTCTAAGGCCAACTGCCTGATGCTACCTTTTCCTCTAGGCTCTACGTAGGCTCCCTCGCCGATTATCAAACCGACGCCGCCTTTTGCTCGTTCCACGTGATAATTCAGTAGGCGTTTAGTCACGAAGCCGTCCTCGGATGCAAAGTTTGTACCCATGGGCGGCATAACTATCCTGTTCTTCAGTTTCATGGTGCCGATTCTAATTGGCTCAAACAGCTTATCCATTGAAACTCTTCCCGTGAATGTTGCTACAACGCTTATTAATGCTTTTGAACTTCACAAGTCGCACACATATTAATGAAGAAAGCTTATTTAGGCTGAACTGTCTCAATTACCTTTTCCAATTCAGAACCGTAAGAGAACTGAAAATGAACAAAAGTGTTACGGTGGAAAGGTTTCGAGAGCTCTTCAAGACAAGGGATAGTGTTGCAGCCGAGTGGAAGAAGACTGGAAAGAAGGTTGTAGGTTGCATATCAACGTATACGCCTGAGGAAATCATTTACGCGGCTGAAGCCTTACCTGTGGAGGTAGTTGGTAAGGCTGAAACCTTTTCTAAAGCCGACGCGTATCTACCTAGCTTCGCCTGCTCCTTCATGCGTGGATTCATGGAGGTGCTTCTTGAAGAAAGATACGGATACCTAGACCTTCTAACTATACCCTCACTTGACGACTCCCTTAGAGGATTTTACGGCATATGGAAGCAGATCTCAGACAAACCGTTCGCCCACCTTTTGCACTATCCAACCAACCGTTCCGAAGAAGCGTCTGAATATTTTGCTGAAGAAATTGGAAGGTTCAAGAGTTTCATGGAGGGTTTCGTTGGCAAAAACATTTCTGAAAAAGATCTGAGGAACGCCATAGACGTTTACAATGAGAACAGGAGGCTTCTGAAGAAGCTATATTGGTTAAGGCGAAAGGAGTCTCCGCCAATTTCCGGTGTAGAGGCGCTTGAGGTAGTGCTCTCAAGTATGACTACACCAAAAGACTTGCATAATCAACTGCTCGAGAGACTCTTGGGGGAGATCACCGAGCGCGAAGATTATCCGGAAGGCAAGGTGAGGTTGCTTGTTTCGGGTCATATCGTGGACGATCCAGACGTCTTGAAGGTGATAGAGGGTTCTGGTGGAATTATAGTTTCAGACGACCTTGATAGCGGATCGAGATACTTCTGGCATCTTGTGGACAGTGAAGCAAAGCCCGTAGAAGGCATAAGTAGGCGGTACATGAGAATTCCGTCACCATACGGTTCTCCCGTAAGAGACAGGATAAACTTTCTCAAAACTATGGTTAAGGCCTTCCAAGTAGAAGGCATAGTGTTTCTGACGAGGAAGTTCTGTGAACCCTATCTTTTTGATTATGTGACCTTGGGGAGAGCTGTTAAAGAGGAGGGAATTCCTTCATTATACCTTGAATACGAGTATCCCTTGGCTAGGGGAGCCCTCAAAACTCGAGTTGAAGCTTTCGTGGAAATGTTGAGGTAGATGCCCATGTCAAAAAGAGCTAGAAGAAGTCTTTCGGCGGCTAGAGAAGTAACAAGCTTGGTTGCAGCTCATTATATGAGTGCCATTCAAGCCCATGGTGAAGGCAGATGGGTGGCTTGGTTGACTGCTGTATCGCCGCCCTTAGAAATATTATACGCCATGGGAATCCAGCCACTTTTCCCTGAAAACTACGCTTGTGTCGCGACGGTTATGAAAGCATCTCGCAACATGTTTGACATCTCGGAGGCATATGGTATCTCCAGAGACCTGTGCTCCTACGCCAGGTGTGTTATGGGTTCTGTGCTTGGGGGTGAAGCGCCCTTCGGTGGAATGGAGAAACCAGACTTTCTGCTTTCGACGAAAAACGTCTGTGTAGTTTATATGAAGTGGTGGGAATTGATGGCCCACACCCTTAATTGTCCACTATACGTCATAGACTCCCCCGCCATCACCGACAAAATAGAAGATCATCATGTGAAATATGTTGATAAGCAGTTAAGAGACCTCGTGTCGGAGCTTGAAAAGATCACTGGAACAAGTCTAG
>JAOUPL010000123.1 GCA_029879825.1 Candidatus Bathyarchaeota archaeon | reverse complement strand
TATAGTGCCTTTAAACCTGGATTGTGGCTGGATGAGGCGTTAGAGTTGGGGAAGGAATTTGAGAATGTTTACTTTGATTCGTCGGCGGCTAGTCAAGTAATATACCAAAAGAAGATTGTTGAGAGAATAAGGGAAAGCGTTGGCATCAAAAGATTGATGTATGGTTCTGACTTTCCAGTGGTGGAAGGAAGCAACATGCAGTATGAGGTTGACGTCATAAGAAATTGTCAGTATCTATCAGATGAAGAGAAAAACATGATTCTCGGTTTAAACGCCGCAAAACTGCTAGGTCTTGAGGGGGCAACCTAAAAGTGTTTAGAGATGGCGGGCCCGGGGGGAATTGAACCCCCGACCCCCGGGTTAAAAGCCCGGTGCTTTAGGCGTGGTAAGACTCTTCCTTGCTAAGCTACGGGCCCTCTTAGTTCTGAGATTAAGAGATTAAATTAAGGGTTTCTATTTCCTCTTCCATGAATAAACGCAGATTAACTCCTGACAAACGATCAAAGAAGCACTTTCAAATCACTGTGGGAGCCACGTAGGTCCTTGTTAATGTAGGTTTAGCCAAGTAATTATAGGCATTGGCCCTCTGCTTTCAATGCCTCTTTTAGAATCTTTATTGCACAATATTGAGAGCACATTGAACATGTTTTTGGAGTTTTCAATTTGATTCTGCTTCGGATTTTTTTGGCTTTTTCCGGATCCAAAGCGTTTTCAATCTGTTTTTTCCAATCGAGGTTGGCTCGGGCTTTTGCCACGACGAAGTCACGGGCTGAGGCTTTGGACCCAAGCTTCACAATGTCGACTGCGTGAGCCGCTATCTTAGTAACTATTACTCCTTCCTTCACGTCCTCTAATGTCGGAAGGCCTAGATGTTCTGCAGGAGTGAGGTAGCAAAGGAAATCGGCTCCTGCTAGGCCAGCAAGGGTTCCTCCGAGGGCCCCGACAATGTGGTCGTATCCCGGAGCTATTTCTGTGACAACCGGGCCTAAGACGTAGAAAGGCGCGCCTTTACATATGGATTTTTCAAGTTGAACGTTGGATTCTATTTGATCTAGCGGAAGGTGTCCTGGTCCCTCAACTATAGCTTGCACGTCCGCCTCTCTCGCTCTATCAACGAGTTCCCCGATGGTGAGGAGTTCTTGGATTTGTGGCCAATCTGTGGCGTCGAAAATGCATCCTGGGCGAAGCCCATCTCCAAGGCTTAGGGCAAAGTCGTATTTTTTGGCGATTTCTAGGAGGTAGTCGTAGTTAGCGTATAGTGGGTTTTCTTTGTTGTGGTGAAGAATCCATGCGGCGAGAAAAGTTCCTCCTCGACTTACAATTCCCATTAAGCGAGGGTGTTTGGCGATTCTCTTGACGATTTGTTCGGTTACTCCGCAGTGCAGAGTCATAAAGTCGACGCCGTCTTTGGCGTGTTTTTCTATGGTGTTGAAGATGTCGTCCTCGTCCATATGGATGATTGCTTCTTTATCCTTGATGATTTCGATGGCCGTTTGGTATATGGGCACGGTTCCGACAGGTACATCAACAGCCTTCAACATCGTCTTACGTATCTCGTCTAAATCGCCACTTGTGCTAAGGTCCATAACCGTGTCCGCACCATACTTCACTGCAATTTTAGCCTTCTCAACTTCCAAGTTCAAGTCGCACAAATCAGCGGAGGTGCCAACATTTGCGTTGACTTTGGTGCGCAGTCCTTCACCGATTCCTAACGGAATGGCGTTTTCGCGTTCCATGTTTCGGGTTATAACTACCCTTCCAGCAGCTACTCGCCTGCAGATCTTCTTTGGCGACTCATCCTCTTCTTTGGCAACAATTTTCATCTCTTCGGTTATTTGTCCCATTTTCGCGGCTTTCATTTGATTAACCATACTCAGTTCAGCCTTCCTGAACTTGCAACATCCGAATGGTTCGCATGAACGAGGAGGGAGCGTGCGTTTAAAAAGCATTTCTGTTTGACAAATCGGAAAGACATGATTAATCATAGAATGAGTAGTTTCTTACTAAGCTGTGGATTTAAAAAGCCTAAAAAGTAAACTTTTCTCCCCCTGCAAAAATGCGCTCCAGTGCAGTGTTAAGGTTAATCAGTCCATCGTTTGTTTTCGCGGAAACAGGTATCAAAAGGAACCGCAACCCCAGCCGACAAATGACGTGCATCATGTCTCGACTGAGAAGACGTCTCGTTCCGCTGAGTTCCTCTTCTATCACCGCTTCCAAGGCTTTGGGATTGGCAGACCAATCCACTATGCGATTGGCTTCTTCTGGGGGAAGGAGGTCGCATTTTGAGAGCACATGCAACTGTGGAACGAAGAAGCGGTTGTAAACAGCAGCTGAGAGGAACATGTTCGAGACGTAGTTGAGGGGATTAAAGGAGAAAACAGCGTCAAAAAGATATATGATGGCCTTAGGCTCCTTTGTCAGCTCATTTACTATGTAGGGTCCGCTGGCCCTGAAAGCAAAAAGCTCCATTTGCCCAGGAGTGTCCACAACAACTACGTCAGACTTAAGATCTTGAATTTCACTCCCAAGCCTTTGAGCCTCCTCTGCTATAAGATCCGCTGCCATGAGTAGGGCTCCGTTGGGTCCAAGCCCGTATTTCTCCATGAGTTCGTTGACGTTTATGTAGTTGCGGACATCGACGTCGGGAACATATGGCAAAGTTAAGACGCCTGGATCCAAGTTTACGGTCGCCGTCTTCTGTTTTCCGATTTTGAGCCATTCGTTGAGGGAGGCCGTGAGGAGGGATTTTCCTGAGCCAGCTGTGCCGATTATGAAGACAATTAACATTTACACACTCCTTCCATACAAGTGAAGGTTACTCGGACACCCGGATTTCCAATCATCAAATTCCAGCGTCTAGTCCGCGCCTCATCTCAACCTATGATGTTAGGAAGGGTTGGTCAAAATAGGTTTTTCTATACCCGTTGATCAGACAATGTATCTTTCAGTTGCTTTCTCAAAATCTTTCACGATGCGCGCGCGCATCGCGATATCCTTCGCACTATGCTATTTTTCCCTTTTCCGTCTGTTAGGCAGAACTTCTTCGACCGTGTCAGGTTTCTGCTTTGATAGGCTTGATATTTCCACCTTTTTCCTGAATTAGTTCGGAAAGTTGAACGAAGGCCTTGCTGACACGTTTTCTGGCAACTCCAGAGTTTTTGGCGGTGGTGGAGAAATGAAACTCTATGCGAGGAATCCCTTCAGCCCCTTTTGGATGGGATTTTATATAAGTGTAAGGATTGTCGTGCATCACCCTCTCAATGAGAGGGGCCATCTCCGACTCTATAACCCCTGTAGCTTCTATGCTCATTTCAAAAAAAGTCGCGTCGCCCGCAACCTGCTTCAGAAGAGATGCAACTGACCCGTCAAATATGGCCTTCATCTCAGAAGGAACTCCGGGAAGAGCCAGTATCGTTATGCCTCCATGTTCCATGATTACGCCTGGGGCGGTTCCAACGGGATTGAACAAAGGCTTTGCTCCTTCCGGGAGCTTCGCCATCTTGACTCGAGGAGGAGTCAACTCAGCCTTCTTCGTTTTACCCTCATCCGCATACTTGCGATACTTTTCTTTAACCATCGTCAAGGCTTCCTCGTTGATTTCGAGTTTGCATTCCAACGCCTTAGCCAGCCCCTC
>JAOUPL010000081.1 GCA_029879825.1 Candidatus Bathyarchaeota archaeon | reverse complement strand
CGCATGGTATTCGCCTTTTTCTTTTTATTTCCTCTGTCAAGATGTGATGTGGAAGGATGAAAAATAGCTTTTGGTTTTGAATGGCGCATGACTAAGAATAGTTCGTGAGAAAAGAGGTGACGTAAGAATTGAACTTCGGGAAACTATAACCTAGACGTTCCGATCAATCCTTAATCCTTAGACCGTTTTTGTTGCAACTATGACTACACATTTATGTTATAAAGTTAGTTAAACCTGCCTCTTTAGCCAGTTCGATGGCTCTTTCCCTCTCCCTTCCTGTAAGTCTCCTTCGAAGCTCCGATATTTCGTGGGCTCTCCACTCAGGGTGGTATTGAAACATCACGTTTGTGCGAATCCAAGTTCCAAGGTTTTGGGCGATCCAGTTCAAAATATTCTTTGTGCAGCACCCTAGGTGTTCGGGTAGGACTAGGACACGGATTATGAGTTCTCCGTATTTTTTGGCGTACAAATGGTTTCGGGTGCAGGCTTCCCAGTAGTCGGGCGCGTCAGAAATCTTCTTAGCACATTCATTAGACCCGTACTTGAAGTCGAGGAGATATACATCCACGAATCCGGCGAGAAGTTTTGCTGTTTCTTCGCTGTAGTAGGAGTTGGAGTTCCAAACCACCGGAACGTTCACATCCACGTGTTTGAAGGTTTCAAGCCACTGCTGAAGCCAAGGCGTAGGTTCTCCACCGACCAAGTTAACATTCCTGCATCCACCTCTACGTAGGCGTTCCACAGACCTAGCCAACTGCTCAGGCGAGAAAATATCTCCTTTCTCGATCCATTGGGATATGGTCCAGTTTTGGCAGTGAAGACACCTTAGGGTGCAACCTATCGTGAATATGGTTCCAGAGGGAACCAGTTCGGGTTCCTCGCCCATGTGCTCAAAAATCGTCGAAACCGTGATCTGGGTTCCGCACTTGCAGTATCCCAACTCTCCATTAAGCCTGTTGAAACCACACCGTCGAGTACAGAAGTGACATATCTTAAGAATGCGACTGGCTATCTCGATCTTTAGATCGAGATAAGATTTTTCTGGGGCATCCAATTCTTCTAGGCGCTTTTGACGAGAATCAACCTCCTTTTCAAGAGGGTAAAATTCTTCGGTGAGCTGATCATGGATCTTCCACAACTTTGTGAGTGAACTATTATTGTTGAAGTTAGCGGGCAATTTTTTGGCGATTAGAAACCTGGCTGGCTTGTCGTTGTCCATAACATCAAAGTATCTTGACAAACTCGCTCGAGCCTTTTTATCCCTCAAAACAGCCCTTGCGTCAGGTCTCCAGATCGCCCACATACCTACTCACCTCAAAAGAATGCGTCTAGATTAATGTGTAGGGATAAGAGAAACCGCCTGAATTAAATTGACCCTTAATGGCAATGGTGTGTCCACAAGCTGGACAACGCATGTCCTTGGTTAGGCGCCACTTCTCGATCTCGAAACCGAAACGCTTGACCAGCAGCTCTCGGCAATTGGGGCAGTAGGTGTTTTCGTAACGATGCCCCGGAACATTCCCCATGTAAACATAGTTTAACCCCACCTCGTTGGACACTTCGCAAGCCTGCTCCAGCGTTTTCAACGGAGTTGACGGGATGTCCGTTACTTGAAAATTCGGATGAAACCGCAACAGATGAAACGGCGTATCCTCTCCAAGGTTATCCTTTATCCACGCGGCGAGTTCACGAATTCTCTCCATGGAATCTCCAATCTTAGGAATCACCAAGTTAGTTACCTCCACGTGTATGTGATGCCTCTTCGTTTCCCTCAGAGATTCATAAATTGGTTCAACCGAGGGAACCGCCGAGAACTTCTTGTAGAACTCCGCATCTCCTCCACCCTTAAAATCAACCGTAGCGGCGTCTAATACCGACGCTATCGTTTGAACTGCTTCCGGTGTCATGTATCCGTTGGTTACGAAGGTGTTGAAGAATCCTTGTTTATGGGCCAGCGTTGCTGTGTCGTAAGCGTACTCGAAGAAGATTGTTGGTTCCGTGTAGGTGTAGCTTATCCCTTGGCAGGCATTTTCTTTAGTGGCTTCTACAACCTTCTCTGGAGGAAAGGTGTATCCCTTAATATTCTTTTCCTGACTTATCGCCCAGTTGTCGCAGAAGCGGCAGCGGAAGTTGCACCCGACTGTGGCTATGGACATGACAAGCGAGCCGGGGTGGAAGTGAGAGAGAGGTTTCTTGGTTATGGGGTCTACGCAGGCGGAACAAGCTTTCCCGTAGACTAGGGAATAGAGTTCGCCCTTCTCGTTTTTCCTTACCAAGCAGAATCCTGCTGACCCTTCTGGTATAGTGCACCTTCTTCCGCAAAGGTTGCATTTCACTTTATTTTCCGGCAACTGTTCGTAAAGCATGGCTTCCTTCATTTTACTCCGTCTCCTCCAAGTGTATTCCGTTACCGTTCAACCTTATTGTTAAATCTCTTGTCGCAGCCCTGAAACCCCTCTTGGATCCATCCAACTCGACTAGATTCGATTCTCTGAGCTTGTTGATGTGGAACCATATCGTCATACGTGGTTCCGAAGTTATTTCTTGGAGTTTGGAGATTGTCAATCTATTTGGGTAGGCCTTTATTAGTTCCTGGAGTATGCGCACTCTGGCGGGGAGACTTAAAGCCTCACATATTTTGTGGCAGTTTAACTTCCTTGCGTTCATAAACACGCCACGAGCTCTATACTGTTATACTAGTATGGAAGGATATACGTTTCTCATGCCTTTTTGTGGCATAAGGCGCGCGCGGGTATTCAAGAGATATATATCCGATTTATGCCGGAAGATCGTAGAAGACAACGCTGTTGCTTTAATGCAGTTAAATTCATATGCGATTCAGACCTAGTAAATTGGATGTTGATGAGGAAGATGTTGTTATGAGTAAAACATCCGAATTATCAGGTTTTTATAGATTAACTCCTGAAGAAAGAGTGCAAATCGTTAAGGAGTTTGCGGGTCTAACCGACGAAGAAATCGAGGTTCTTCAGTCAACTGGTTCCTTAAAGATGGAATTAGCCGACCGCATGATTGAAAACGTTGTCGGGGCAATCCCTATCCCTCTGGGGATCGCTGTGAATTTTCTCATCAATGGAAGAGACTATCTGATACCTATGGCAATCGAAGAGCCATCAGTTGTTGCTGCAGCCAGCTACGCTGCAAAGATGGCTAGATCAAGGGGAGGATTCTTCACAAGCAGCACCGAACCTATCATGATTGGACAAATCCAAGTTGTGGGCATAAGAGACCCCTACGGAGCAAAAATGGCGATTCTAGCAGCGAAAAACGAGATTATAAAGAAAGCAGATGAGCAGGATCCCATGCTGGTTTCGGTGGGAGGAGGCGCTAAAGATCTAGAGGTGAAAGTGATCGAGACCAGCAGTGGACCCATGGTCATCACCGAGCTTTATGTCGACTGCAGAGACGCCATGGGCGCCAACGCTGTGAACTCCATGGCTGAGGCTGTTGCCCCCATGATTGAGAGAATAACTCACGGCAAAGTGTACATGAGGATAATCTCCAATCTGGCTGTCAAACGGTTGGCGCGGGCTTGGGCCATCATAGCAAAGGAAGAGGTAGGTGGAGAGGAAGTTGTCAACGGCATAGTTGAGGCATATAGATTTGCGGCTGCTGATCCTTTCAGAGCAGCAACCCACAACAAAGGTATCCTTAATGGGATAATCGGAGTTGTAATAGCCACGGGCAACGACCACCGCGCCGTAGAAGCAGGAGCCCACGCCTACGCTGCTAGATCAGGCCATTACGGCCCGCTGACGGTTTGGGAGAAAAACAAGGACGGAGACTTAGTAGGTTCAATTGAACTGCCGATGGCTGTTGGAATCATAGGTGGAGCCACAAAGGTGCATCCGGTGGCTAAAGTAAACTTGAGGATTCTAGGCGTAAAAACCGCCAATGAGCTTGGGGAAGTGATGGCTGCTGTGGGTTTGGCTCAAAATCTTGGCGCGTTGAGAGCGTTAGCTCACGAGGGCATACAAAGAGGGCATATGTCTCTGCATGCTCGAAACATTGCGATCACGGCTGGAGCCACTGGAGACCTGATCGATTTAATTGTTGAAAAGATGGTTGAAGAACGTAAAGTGAGATTGGATAGAGCAAAGGAACTGATAGAAGAGTATAAGAAAAGGGAAAAACCGTGATAGTGGTTCTAGGTCCAGCGTCTCAAGATTTAGGTCGAAAAGTCGCTGACATGCTGAAGTCAAAGATTGTTTCCGTCATTGTCAAGACCTTTCCCGACGGAGAGTCCTATCTTCGACTTGACGGTGACGTGAAGGGCAAAGAAGTAGTGATCGTTCAGACCACCGGACCGCCACAAGACGCGCATATAATGCAACTCTTTTTGATGGTTGATGCGGCAAAGGATTTAGGCGCCGAGAGGGTGACAGCCGTAGTCCCTTATCTGGCTTATGCCAGACAAGACAAGCGGTTTCTGCCAGGCGAAGCAATTAGCATCGAAACCTTCATCAGACTTATGGAGGCATCTGGAACTAACCGCTTCTTAACCGTAAACATTCATAAAGAAGGCATTTTAAAGAAATTCCGCATCCCAGCGGAAAACCTCTCAGCCATAACTTTGCTGGCAGAACATTTCAAGAAGAAGGGATTGGCTGGAGCGTTTTCACTTGCTCCGGATAAGGGTGCATTGGAGCTGGCGAAGGAGGCTGACCGGGTTCTTGACGGGGGATGCGGTTGGCTGCGGAAGGAGAGAGATCGTTTGACAGGAGAGATTAGAGTGGAAGAGAAAAAATTTAACGTTGAAGGAAGGGATGTGATCGTTTTCGATGATATTATTAGCACAGGGGGAACCATAGCCGCCGCGGTAAAAATTTTGAAGATGCAAGGAGCAAAGAGAGTTTACGCCGCTTGTTCCCATCCATTACTAGTCGGCGAAGCGCGAAGGAAGATTATGCAAGGCGGAGCCGAAGAAATCGTTGGCACCGACTGCGTTCCCAGCCCCGTGAGCGTGGTTTCGGTTGCTCCATTAATTGCAGAAGCCCTAGCCAACTAGGAGTCTAAAGGGTGGCCAAGCTTTTCTTTCTGCTTTCAGGCGAACATCCAACCCTACCGTTTTCCGAGTTGAAATCCATACTAGAGGTTGAAGGCCATACATATACAGTCTTGGAGGAGTTGACCCAAGTTCTGCGTGTTGAGGCTAATGTTGACAGCGTAGAATCCGTTGGGTCTAGGTCTGCTATGACGCGAGTTTGTTGTTTGGAGTTATTCAGTTGCGACGCCGTCCTAGCCGAGATTCTAGAGAACATGCGTTCGGCATCTCTAGAAGGCTTCATTGAACATGGCGAAAGTTTCGCTGCTCGAGTGAGAAGGATAAGGGGTGCTACTCCTCACCTTATCGGTGTCGAACTGGAACGCAAGCTTGGAGAACTGGTTCTAAACAAAGTTAAGAAGACGAAAGTGAACTTGAC
>JAOUPL010000044.1 GCA_029879825.1 Candidatus Bathyarchaeota archaeon | reverse complement strand
CCGAGACTTATTGGCCGAAAACACGCAATATCCAGCGCCACATCAACGTTTCTTTCAAACGTTATTTCTCAACCGTATTTGGCGATGATTGCTTTTGTTTGTTTCTTGTTTCCAGCGAGGTATTCTATCATGGTTTCGTCTAGGTCGAGCCACTTTGCTATGCCTGCCGCCATTTCCGGGTTGCTTTCAAAAATTATCCTTACGTAGGGAAGAACCTCTTTCACGGCTCTCATCGAAGATATGTGGCATTTCCTCCGTATCTTAATGCCTACTGCCGACTGCAACGCCCTTTCAGCCTTAGTCCTTGACAACCACTGAAGCTTCTGTGGAAACCTGAAGGGAATCCACCCGGAAGGTTCGGTTCGCTCTCTAGCCACAGCCACTCCAGCCGTCATAAAATCCAAAACATAACGTAGCAAACTCCAATTCTGGGTGGATCGGATTCTCCTCCTGTATATATCGGCCAGAGACAGCGCGTCCATAGCCTTCGTTAAGTCGTGGGGGTCGGTTAAATGGTAGGGGACATTCTCGTAGATCCAGTGAAAAAGCATATCCGGGTCCATGTCAGCTGTGTCGACGGCCCTCTTGGCCTCCCAAGAATCTTTGGAATATAAGATCGTTCGCAATACGTTGAAAATCACGTCCTTTCGATCCCGCGCAGCTAACCAAGCCACATCCTCGTAGGCAAGCTGCTTCTTTCCCTGAGCCAAAGCCTGTAAATCGTTCACAGCTGATCTGACATCCCTTCCAGACCTTTCAGCGATAAACTTCAGAGCTTCTTCCTCTGCGTCGATTCCCTCGCCTGAACAAACCTTCTTCAGATGTTTCACCACTTCTCGAACCGTTGGCTTCTTGAACTCTATTAGGAGGCAATATTTTCGAAGCGTACGGAAACGAGGGTCATAGGCGTTGTTCGCTGTAAGGACGACTGGACACTGAGTTGCCTTCACGATTTCCGTAACTGCGCGAACTCCGCCTCTGTCAGCGGTTCCAGTGATTCCATCTAACTCGTCTAGCAAAATCAGTCGGTTTCTACCAAACAGCGTGCCATACTGGGAAGCTAAACCGGCAAATCGTTGAATGGCTTCCGCAGTTCTGTAATCGCTCGCATTTTTTTCAACAAACTCCATTTTCAGGTCATTAGCCAACGCCTCAATGCACACTGTTTTGCCTACACCGGGAGGCCCGTATAGAAACGCAGCTCTTTTTTTGGGAACGCGTTTGTCCCAAGATTTCACCCATTCAGTAAATTTTTGTATGGCCTCGCTGTTTCCAACGATTTCAGAAACAGTTCGAGGTTTGTGTTTTTGGGTCCAGGCAGCGTACAAAGACTAGCCGCCTCTTTGCAGCTTGTGACCAGCTTCTGTCAGTCGTGCAAGTAGGGCGCTCAGCTGAACTTCCTCGTCGGAGCCCTGAACCAGACGAAAGTCTATTTCTCCAATGGTGTCGGCAAGCTTGACCTTCCATTTTTCGGGAAGGCCTGAACGGAAGATTTCCATGTGAATTTGCTTGATGATGTCGCTTCCAGCCACGCCGTATTTCAGAATCATTTCTCTTAACTTTTTTCTGGCACCTATGAAGTCGCCCTTCATGGCCAACGTTATCATTTCTCGAACATCGGCAGGATTGGCTCGTCCGATCACTGAGTAAACGGTTTCAGCGTCGATTACCTTACCCAAAGAAGCAGCAGCCTGCAAAGTGTTGGTTGCTCGGCGTAGGTCTCCTACGCTGACCTCGAAGACGGCGTCGAAACCTTCGTTTAGAATCTTTATGTTTTCTTGTTCAATGATACGTCTTAGATAGCGATCCTGATCTTCTCGGGATAGATAGGAAAAACGGAAGGGTGCGCACCTTGACTGGATGGGTTCAATAATTTTGCCGCTGTAGTTTGCTATGAGGATGAAACGACAAGTTTCGGTGAAGCGTTCCATGGTTCGCCTCAAAGCCTGCTGAGCGTCAGAGGTCATGTTGTCAGCCTCGTCTAGAATCATGATTTTAAACGGTATCTCGCCGATGGACCTAGTTCGAGCAAAGGTTTTCACGGTTTCCCTAACAATGTTTATGCCACGCTCGTCGCTGGCGTTCAACTCCATCAGATGCTCCCGATAACCTTTCCCATAAAGATCATGAGCTAAACAGAGTGCGCCGGTGGTCTTTCCAGTTCCTGGTGGACCAGCAAAAATGCAGTGAGGAATGTTCCTAGCCCTGACGAAACTCTTTAGCCGCTCCACGATGTCGGTTTGGTTAATCATCCCGTCGAGGGACTGAGGGCGATACTTCTCCGCCCACACTTCATAGCTCAACTGTTCGCCTCCGTGACATATTAGTTAGAAAAGGGGTTATACATTAGTATTTATGTTCCACCGGCTTCTAGAAGATGATTCCTAAAGTGTAAAAACTTTAACTTTTCGTCCCAAATTTTAGGCATTCCTCTCTAACTAGAGCTTTTATATCTAAACCTCACATTCTCTCTAGGGCAAATCCTCTGCTAAATGAGGGAAAAAATTGTCAGCAGACCCATTAACGTCTATAGGAGATGCGGATTTCCTCTTCGAAAACACACCTGTCAAGATTATGGTAAATAGAAATTGCTCTGAAATCGAGCTTGCTGGCTTGAAAGTTGGACCCTTTCAAGAGGGAAAAGAATACGAAGTCAGGTTTTGGATAGCCCAAGAACTGAAGAAGGCTGGAATAGCACGTTTCCGTGAAGAAGAACTTTTAGATTTGGTGAAGCTTAACAAGATTCACTGGAAAGAAAGAGTTCAGTCTTTCCAACAAGTCGCCTCCTTACCCGAAGATTTTTACCCAAGACTACGACGTTACCTCGATGAATTAAGAAGCGGAGCCATAAAGAAACCTGAAAAAATGGGAGACTACGAAAAGGCCAGAAGGCTCTCCCACGACATAATCAACCTTAGACTGAAAAAGATAGTTTACCTCGCCTCATCACCAGCACAAACAAACCAAATTCTCGGAAACCTCACAAGAGAAGAACGCCTTGTCTACGAACGTTTATACGGGATTGTTTGTGAATGGAGAGCTAAGATTCTGAAAACAAGGGGAGGCAGTGAGTCTTGACAGAAGAAATAGTGGCAGCGGATCCACAGGAACGACTACAAGACTTTCTTAAATCAGATAAGTACCGTGAACGCCTTTCCCGAATGGCCATCGCTGGCAACACCTCCTTAACCATAGATTTTGAAGAACTTTTAGCAGTAGAAACAGCACTAGCAGAAAACATCCTAGAGAGGCCAGACGAATATTTGAAACACGCGAACAACGCCGCCTTGGCTCAACTACAGATAGAAGAACCCGAATACGCCGAAAGAGTTGCTGAAACAGTTGAAACCGTTACCGTCAGGTTTCGAGGTTTGCCAGAAACCACACCGCTACGAGCGTTAGGCTCTGAACACATCGGAAAACTTGTTATGGTGGAGGGCATCGTCGTTCGCGCCAGCCCAGCCAGACCACTCGTAATGCAAGCCGCCTTCAGATGTAAACGGTGTGGAACGGTCAGTCATATCCCTCAAAGCGGTCCATTCCTAACGGCCCCACCCGCATGCAGTGACCCAGCATGCAGAAGAAGAGGCCCCTTCGATTTCGTTCAGGAAGAATCAATGTTCATCGATTCCCAAGACATACGCACCCAAGAAAGACCAGAAGACCTTCCGCCGGGGCAGCTTCCACGTTCGTTAGACATAAAAATTCTTGGGAGAGACCTCGTTGACGTAGCGAGACCCGGCGACCACGTTTCCGTGGTCGGCGTCGTTCGCGCGGTTGCCCCAACCCTTCCGAGAGTTGGACAACTTCGATCCTTTAGACTGCATCTGGACACCAATTTTATTGATGTGGTGAGTAAAGAGCCTGAAACGGTGCTTATTTCGCCGGAGGAAGAGAAGGAAATACTTGAACTGGCAAAGGACCCTTGGGTTCACCGCAAAATTCTTCGCTCGTTAGCGCCCTCCATTTACGGTTATGAGCATATCAAAGAAGCCATAATGTACCTTCTCTTCGGGGGTGTTGCAAAACATTTCCCGGACATCACTATACGGGGAGACATGAACGTCCTTCTGGTAGGAGATCCGGGAACAGCCAAGTCGCAGCTTCTACAATACGTGGCGAAGATAGCTCCCCGAGGCTTATACACTTCCGGTCGCGGAACCACAGCCGCTGGCTTAACCGCAGCCGTGCTTCGTGAAAAGGCTGGGGGAATGACCCTTGAAGCTGGAGCATTGGTGTTGGCAGATAAGGGCGTCGCAGCCATAGATGAGATAGATAAGATGCGCCCTGAAGACAGAGTGGCTATACACGAAGCTATGGAACAGCATACGGTTTCTATTGCCAAGGGAGGCATCGTGGCAACTCTTAACGCTAGAACGGCCATCTTAGCTGCGGCTAACCCATCCTTAGGCAGATACGACCCCTATCGAACGGTCGCAGAGAACATAGCCCTCCCCGTCACTATTCTCTCAAGATTCGATCTCATCTTCATTTTGCGGGATGTGCCTGAAAAAGAACACGACGCAAAGATGACCGAACACATACTCGACCTTCACAGAACTGGCGTGGCGCCAGTTGAGCCTCCGATAGCGCCTGATCTGTTTCGAAAATACATCAGTTACGCCAAAAACATGAAGCCTGTCTTGACCAAAGAAGCTTTGGAACGCTTGAAAGATTTCTATTTAGCCATGCGGTCAGCCAGCGAAACTGAAGGGACGCCTATAGCTATAACCGCGCGGCAACTGGAATCTTTGGTTAGGGCGGCTGAGGCTAGGGCTCGTATGGCTCTTCGAAAAGAGGTTCTCGCCGAGGATGCTGAGACAGCCATTGCCATAATGAAGAGGTCGCTGGAAGAGGTTGGAATCGACGTTTCGTCACGCAAATTCGACATCGACATCATCATGACTGGAAAACCGAAAAGTATGCGCGATAAACTGTCGGTCATTCTGGGCCTCATTTCGAGTATGGAGAAAGAAACGGGAATGGTGGAGAAGACGAGACTTCTGGAGAGACTTCAAACCGAATATGACATCGCAAGTTCTGAAGCAGAGAGGCTAATAGGACAAATGTTGAAGGAAGGAACCCTCTTCTCACCTAAAAACGGATACCTCAAAAAGACCTAGCCAAAGGCGCACGCATTGAGAATTGAAGAACTACCGATACCAGAATCAGTAAAACAAGTTATTATTAGTTCGGGAATCACTGAACTTTACCCTCCGCAAGAGGAAGCCATACTCGCCGGAGCCCTAGAAGGAAAAAACCTTGTCTTGGCAAGTCCAACAGCCTCAGGCAAAACCCTCATCGCCGAACTCTGCGCCCTAAAACACATACTAGAACGAAACGGAAAAGTTCTCTACCTCAGCCCTCTACGAGCCTTAGCCAGCGAAAAATACGAGGAATTCAAGAAATACACGGTTATCAGAAAACGTGACGGAAGACGAGTCAGGGTAGGCATCAGCACTGGCGACTACGACAGCAGCGACCCATGGCTGGAAAAATTCGACATCATAGTCACCACAAACGAAAAAGCAGATTCGTTGTTGAGACACAGATCCCGCTGGGTAAACGAAATCTCCCTAGTAGTCGCCGACGAAGTACACCTACTAAACGACACCGAAAGAGGACCAACACTAGAAGTTGTCCTCGCCCGCCTCATACAAGTAAACCCAGACTCCCAAATCTTAGCCCTAAGCGCAACCATAAAAAACGCAGAAGAAGCCGCTGAATGGCTAAAAGCCATCTCCGTCACAACAGAATGGAGACCAGTCACCCTCAGAGAAGGCGTGCTTCTACACAACGAAGTTCATTTCAAAGATGGAGGCGCCCTCAAAATAGAAAAAGCCGCCAAAAACCCAGCCATGAACCTAGCCTTACACACAGTAAAATCCGGCGGCCAAGCCCTAATTTTCGCAGGGACACGCAGAAACTCGGTGAACCTAGCTAAAAGGGCAGCAGCGAATATGAAAGCCCTCATATCTAAGCCCATGAAACGTTCCCTAACACGAATCGCCGAACAAATTCTCGGAACAGGTGAAAGAACAAGAATCAGCGAGTTGCTAGCTGAGCTTGTTAATCATGGAACAGCTTTTCACCACGCCGGATTGGGCGGCAGCCACAGAAAGATAATTGAAGACGCCTTCAGAGATGGAAAAATCAAAGTCATAACCGCCACCCCCACCCTAGCCTTCGGAGTAAACCTCCCAGCAAGAATGGTGGTCATCCACGATTATAGGCGGTACGAACCTGGATACGGCTACTACCCCATAACAGTTCTCGAGTACAAACAGATGGCTGGACGAGCTGGAAGACCCCGTTACGACAAAGTTGGAGAAGCTTTGCTCATAGCCAGAACCGAAGACGAACGCGACTACCTCATGGAAAGCTACGTTCTCTCCGAACCAGAAAGAATATGGTCAAAGCTGGCGGTGGAAAGAATCCTCAGATCCCACGTTTTAGCCACAATAGCAGCAGACTTCGCCCACACCGAACAGGGAATCTACGACTTCTTCGGCAAAACCTTCTACGCGTATCAATATGACCCACGAGCTATAAAGGGAGTTACCACAAGAATTCTGAAGTTTCTCTACGAAGAAAAAATGATCGAAGTAAGCGGCGAAAGCGTTTACGCCACTAGGTTTGGGAGAAGAGTCTCCGAACTCTACATAGACCCTGTCTCGGCGGTTATAATTCGAGAAGCCCTTCTAAGCCGCGCACCAAGGCTCACCGACATAAGCTTTCTCCAAATGGTCGCCCGCACACCAGACATGTTTCCGAAGCTTCGCCCCTACTCAAGGGAAATAGATAACCTCGCCTTGTTCGTTGATGAACATCGAGAAGAGTTTATGTTTGAGGTGCCAGACGAGTGGACGGATAGAATCACCTACGAAGAATTTCTTGGAGAAGCCAAGCTGGCTTGGGTAATGAACGCATGGATAGAAGAAACAAGCGAAGACGAAGCCATCGAGAAGTTTCGCGTTCAGCCCGGCGACCTCTACCGCCTCATCGCAACATCAAAATGGCTTCTTTACGCCTCCCACGAACTAGCCTCCCTCTTCAACCACAAAGATCTTCTTCCACACCTCGCCGAACTCATGGAAAGAACTGAAAAGGGAGTGAAAGCCGAGCTGCTTCCACTCGTCAGGCTGGAGAGAATCGGAAGAGTGCGAGCACGCATCCTCTACAACTCAGGCCTAAAAACCCTCACAGACCTCAAAAAGGCTCGCCTAGAAAGATTAACCAGTCTGCCCCTAATTGGCCCCAAACTCGCCAAGAAAATAAAAGAACAAGTAGGCGGATTCGTCAAAGCAGAAGAATGGGAAAAACTGAAGAAAAAAGAAGGTGCAGACCAACGAGCCATAACCGAATACTAGTCTGCTAACCCCCTAGCCTTTCTTTCATGTTTTGTCTTCTTCACAACCAGATCAACTTGCTTTAAGGCAGTACCCAAGTAATTTCGCGGATCCAACGCTTCACCAATCTCTCTTTCGCTCAACATTTTCCGCACGGTACCCTTTTCAACAAGAATTTCTTTGAAGGGCCGTTTTTCAACATCGCTTTTTATCGCTAAGCCCCGAACTAGTTCATGAGCCTCTTGACGATCCGTACCCTTTCTCGCCAAAGCCAACATAACTGCCTCCGACATCATTCGCCCCTGCGTTAACTCCATGTTTTCTAGCATTCTTCGTTCGTCAACTTGCAAACCTGTCAAAACGTTTGTCATCAAGACTAACATGTAATCGATGAGGATGCATGCTTCTGGGATTATGAACCGTTCAGTAGACGATTGGGTTAGGTCTCGTTCATGCCATGTTGAAATGTTTTCCAGAGCTGGCATAACAAGGCTTCTCATAATCTTTGCAAGTCCGCAAATCCTTTCACAGACCATTGGATTGCGTTTGTGAGGCATCGTTGAACTGCCAACCTGCTTCTCCACTTCAAAGGGCTCAAAAACTTCTCCTATTTCCGGCCTCTGCAATTCTCGAATTTCAGTGGCCACATTATCCAACGTAGACGCGATTATGGCTAGAACGCATATGAATTCGGCATAACGATCCCTTTGCACGATTTGCGTGGAAATCTCTGCTGGTTCGATGCCCAATCTTTTCATAGTAAGCTCCTGTATCTTCAGCGCGTGCGGACCGAAGCCAGCTTGGGTTCCGACGGCGCCACTCATCTTCCCGACTACTAGACGGGCTCCACAATCTTGGAGGCGTTGAAGGTGTCTAGCCACTTCCCTCATCCAGACAGCGAATTTGAATCCTAACGTGGTGGGTAAGGCGTGCTGGCCGTGAGTCCGCCCCATCATCATTGTTTCCTTGTATTGTTCCGCTCTCCTAATCAGAACCCTTTCTAGATCGTTCAGTCTTTTTTCAATAAGATTAAAAGCTTCTTTCAGTTGAAGGGCAGTTGCCGTATCAAGAATGTCAGAGCTTGTGGCTCCAAGGTGAACGTAGGCCCCGCTTGGTCCACAGGCTTCAGCCAATGCTCGAACCAGCGCCATTACGTCATGCTTGATTTCTCGTTCAATTTCTTTCACACGACTCAGCCTAACATGCTTTGTCGAAGCCCTCTCCACAATCTTCTCAGCATCTCGTTTTGGAATGTCTCCAACTTCGCCGTGCGCCCAAGCTAAGGCAGCTTCCACCTCCAACATCCTTTGAAGCCTGTTCTCTTCGTCAAAAATTCTCCTCATTTCAACCGTTCCATAACGGCCAGTATCAATTGGAAGAATAGGCAACACCGCTCTCCTCCGGAAACGATACATAAGTGTATTCAACTAAGTTTTACCAGTTTCGCTGATTAAAGTATCCGTCGACGGAGGTTACTGAGCATGGGTGCGATAGCAGCTGCTGTAAACAAGAAGGAAAAAAATGCTATTCCTACGGTAGTCGCCATGCTCAAGGAGTTAAAGCATAGAGGAGTTGACGCCCAGGGAGTTGCAACCCCGAACTCAGCGATAACAGCCAAATCAATCGAGGAAATAGCCGTCAAAAACATTAGTTCAAGCGTTGCCCTGGGGCATAACCTTTCTCGCGTCTTCTCGAGAGATCAACCGCAGCCAGTTCAAGGTGATGGTTTCACGCTTGTTTTCGAAGGCCGGTTGTTTCCCTCCCCTAGCTTACCAGAAGTCAACGAAGTTGCTGAAAAGCTTGGACCTGATCCCCAGAGAAACGTT
>JAOUPL010000043.1 GCA_029879825.1 Candidatus Bathyarchaeota archaeon | reverse complement strand
TGGAGGCGCAGCGAAATTTTCGGCCGCCAAGTAGAAGACCTCAACGGCTCCAGCGATAATGTAGAAAACTGAGAATAGGAACACTACCGGGTTTTCAACCTTGAACTTCGATTTCAACGTCATCTCTCATTCCTTGCACTACCGCTATAATACGTTAGGTAATAAATTGTTTTCTCAAAATTTGTTTACATGCACACGCGCATCTTGGAGTGAAGTGTTCTGGTTCTGATCATTGGAATAGAGTTTCAGTAAACAAGATTTTCATTGAACGGAATAGTCCATAACCTAAAGTAAAAGTCTTTGTTCCTATGTATGAACCATTAGAAGTCTACAAAAAAAGATAGGGGGTAGTGATTTCTTAAATCAGATTTTCTTCTTCGCTAAGACAGCTCTGAAAGTTTTTCCACAATGGTTGAAGAGTCCTATAGTAAGCTCTGTTCTCTTACCACTCTTATCTTTTCTACCAGCCATCTTCCAAGTCTTTCTAGGAGTAGCTACTTCCATTCCACACTTAGGACATTTAGCCATAGAATTACCCGTCTACAATGTTACGAATGTATGATCATAAAACATTTTCCATACACTCACTTAACTACGTGCTACTATTTCTCGTAAAGGAGGAATAGGTTTGGAATATTTGGCAATCTTGATCGCTGTCTTCTTAGTTTCCATGAGTCTGAAATTGAAATACAAAATTCAACTATTCAAATCAGTAAAGGAAGCCTTACTATTGGCCATTCTTCTTTTAGTTATTGGTGGCCTTTGGGACAGCTACGCTATTCTCAGAGGATATTGGAGCTTTGAAAAAGAATTCTTCATTGGAATAGACATCGGTGTGATGCCACTAGAAGAGTGTCTTTTCATGTTGATTATTCCCTTTTTGGTGCTAGTGCTCTATAGAATTGTAACGAGAAAAAGCTACTGTTAACTTCAAACATATTCCTAATTATGAACCTTTAGAAGTTGCTAAACGTAAGAAACATAGAAAGCTATTTCTTTTTTCTTCGTTTCTTTGATTTCATCTTTCTAACAATATCTACTTGTTCTGTTGGAAAATAATACGGCATAGTGTTGTAAGAACTTGGAGGAGCTCTCTTCTTCTTAGCCTTCTTTTTCAATTCTTCCCAGAATATTAAGAGGTTGTTTCGAGTATTTTTCTCTATCTGAAAACAAGTATGGTAAACTATGTCTAGATGTCCCACCGTTACTGCCTGTTTGACAGAGATTTTGAATAATAATTCTGTTTTCATAACGGTTATCCTCTCTAAGATTAATCTGATCCTGATCAAGATGAATCCGAAAGAAATTCTTTCGAAGGAAATATCAGGCAAGGTCGGAGACAAAATCAGCGAACAAACCATCTCTGAGAAAGTGAACCAATTCGTTAGGCATGGCAATGTGTTTCTCCTCTTTGAAGTAATGAGTCTAAGAAAGGAAATCGAAAGGCTCAAAGAAGAAATTCAAAATCAAAGAAACAGTGAAAGGCGAAAATCTGTACAGGCTGTGCCTGTTCCATGAGACATCACCTCTTCTTTTACTCCCACTTTTTCTCTAAAGAATGAGAGAAAACATTTAGATTCAGTAGTTCTCATAACAAAATCCTAGAGGCTGATCAGGCATGAGTTACCGTGAACTCTTCGTTTCTCCGTCTCTAGTTTTCAGCGGCATCCAGAGAACCTTCGAAGAAGCCAAGTATACGATTCTGGGAGCTCCCTTAGATTCGACCAGCACCTATCGCTCCGGAGCGAGATTTGCGCCCCACGCCATCAGAGAAGCATCCCTCAACATTGAAACCTACGGCTTCAGGACCAACATAGACGTTGAAGACCTAAAAATCCACGACCTAGGAGACCTCCATATCGCTGGGGAAGTTTGTGAAACCCTAAAACGTTTAGAGTTGGTCACAAAGGACCTGTTGGATGCCAAGAAAATGCCAGTGGTTATTGGAGGAGAACATACAATAACCTTAGGCGTTATGCGAAGCACCGGTGAAAACGTCACCTTGGTAAGCTTTGACGCCCATCTAGACCTGCGCAACGAATACATGGACCTAACCACATCCCACACCACCTTCATGCGGAGAATCAACGAGCAGATCAATCCAAACAAGATTTTGGAGATTGGCACCCGAGCCGTATGCAAGGAAGAACTTGACTACGCAAAGAAATCAGATACTCAGTTTTTAACAGTTCAGCAAATCAGAAGGGACGGCGTTGAGAAAATAACCAAAAAAATTGATACGCTTCTCGCTGACTGTGAAAAAATCTACCTAACCATCGACATGGACGTCCTTGACCCCGCCTTTGCGCCAGCGGTTCAAAACCCTGAGCCCGACGGACTGGATACCCACATGTTTCTAGATCTTCTAGGCACGGTTTGCGATAATCGGATAGTCGCCTTCGATCTGGTAGAGGTGGCCCCTCACTATGACCAGGGCATAACTGCCATACAGGCTGCAAAAACCATCTTTGAAGTGTTATGCTACGTGGAAAGGGCACAGAAAAGCTAGTTTATGCAACTCAATCCTTCTCAGTATTCAGATGGTTTCCCTCAAAAGTTTTGCAACGAAAAATCCGTTACAGTCATGAAGGTGGGGATAAAGCCTCTGACATTTAGTTTGGCCTCGCAGTCCGGGTAAGCCTATCTTTGGCAAAGCCTCCACTAGCTTGAATTCTGGATGCCACTTCAAAAACCTCTCAATTAACATTTCGTTTTCTTCCACGGTTACGCTACACGTGGAGTAGACTAGAAAACCTCCCTCCTTCGTGTATTCTGCGCATTGATCTAAAATCTCCCACTGAACCTTAGCCATGCCCAAAATTGACCTCTTCGTTAGTCTCCATTTGGCGGAAGGCGTCTTGCTGAAGGTGCCGGTGCTCGTGCATGGAGGATCTAAAATCGCCAAGTCGGCGGAAAGGTTTGTTGGCAGAGGTTTCCGCGCATTGGCGACAATTGGAGAGGCTATCTTGACGCCCATACGCTTTGTTTCCCCTTTCCAAACCATAATCCTCCGCCTTGAATAATCAACAGAATAGATTGCACCTTTATTTTCCATTAACTGAGCCAAGTGGGTTGTTTTTGCTCCTGGAGCGGCACAAACATCGAGCACCGTCGCTCCGGCTTCTGGGTTTGCGATTTCTGCGGCTAGGCAACTGGCTTTGTCTTGAACGTAAAACAGTCCTTCGCGGAAGCTTCGTGTTCTGGTGAGAGGTTTCTTGCTTTGGACTACCCTATAGGTATGCTTGAGTTGCTGCACCCTTTCAACGTCAACATCATCGTCCTCTATTCTTCTGAGCAACGTTTCTTCCGACGCCTTCAAAGTGTTTATCCTTACATAGGTTGGCGGAATCTCCGCAGCCTTCTCCAAGAATCCTAGCGCCTCTTTTCTTCCAAACAGTCGGAAACAGTACTTTACAAACCATGCGGGATGATAAGTTAGGAGTCCCACCTTCTTTATGTCCTCTATTCCCTCTAGAGCAGAATCAAGCTGAATGTTCAGTATTTTCCCGAAAACTTCTTCAACATCTTTTAGTTCACGCCAACCCAAAATGGAACGTCCCATTCTAGCTATGCTAACAGCCTTCTCTAAATCGGTGTTCACCATCTTTGTTTCATATAAGTACAAGCGAAGAAAAGCCCGTGGACCAAGCCTAAAATCATTGAGTGACCGAGGTGCTAGCGCCGAATTGAGGAGAAAATCAATGAGGTTTTTTCTCCGAAGAGTCTCAGATGCCAATTTATGAGCTAACCCAATAATCCTAGAATCCTTTATTCCCAGCTGCTTCGCTGCCCTAGCCAACGCTAAGCGCTCGCCCAAACGTTGCAATTCAATCCAACTCAACGTTTCAATGGCAAGCGTCCAAGCATCCCGTAACAATTTGACCCTCGTGTTATGAGTCTGAACTGGGTGCCTAATAAAAGATTGATTGCTGCATGCACTCTACAGAGGCCTTTGGAAAAGCAAATCCTAACTCAAAGAGTATTTTTCACTCTATTTCTCCCGTTTTGGTTAAGTGTTGCGCGCGCATTAAATAAGAATATGTTGCTAGTAGAACTGAGGAGCGGATTCGTATGGCTTCTATAAAAGCTGCGGCATACGGCGGAGAAGGGTGGCGGCCGAGAATAACTACTCTAAATCAAGAGATGGGCACAATATGGGGTGATTGGGGTGTAGAGTCAGAGTGTATGTCCCTTCATGCGGTGCTCTTACATCTGCCAGGCAAAGAGGTTGAGGGCTTAGCAAATCCAGACGAGGTCCAGATGCTATCTCCAATCGAAGCTGATCTCATGCGACGACAACATGATGCTCTAGCCGAAGCATACCGCCACGCAAAGGTGCAGGTACATTATGTAAATCCAGCCGTCACTCCTCCACCCAATACCATGTTCGTACGTGACCTGTTCTTTATGACCCCGGAGGGTGCGATTCTGGCAAGACCAGCCTCCCCAGTTCGAGCTGGAGAGGAGAGGCATGTTGCACGCCGCTTGGCGGATTTAGGCGTTCCCATCATCCGAAGCATACGGGGGAAAGGCACTTTCGAAGGGGCTGATGCACTCTGGCTGGATGAAAAAACCGTTTTATTAGCCAGTGGCCTTCGAACCAATGAAGAAGGGGCGAATCAGGTGGAACAAATGCTTAAAGAAATGGGTTTTGAAGTTATCCGGGTGGAGCTTCCATACGGAACTATGCACTTACTAGGAACACTCAACTTCGCCGATCGCGACTTGGCTGTAGCCTGGTCTGGAAGGGTTCCTTTCAAGGCAGTACAGGCCTTACGCGAACGCGACTTCGAAATGCTTTGGCTTCCAGATGAAGAAGAGGCTGTAAAAGGTATGGCTTTGAACTTTGTAACTCTAAGACCAAGATGCGTTTTAATGCCAGCAAACTGCCCGAAAACATCATCCGTCTACAAAGCAAGTGGCATCAAGTGCATAGAAGTGGACATAAGTGAGTTTATCAAAGCCGCTGGAGGCATAGGATGCCTAACGGGCATACTCAAAAGAGAATAGAAAACTATGCCGCCAGCCCAGTTTCGATCGATGCCCGCGCGCAACGTTTGAGGTTGCTTGAACAATTATTTTGAGTTGTTTGAGAATCGATAACCGCATTCTCGACGCACGTAAACTGGAGAAACAGTAGCCCGAGAATTGTGCCCCAAACTTCAAAAGAGGTGTCCGCGCGCTCAATTTTGCCTCTATTTTACTTCGAAATAGATTCTTCTTTTGTTTTTCCCTTTATTTTCTATTTTTACAAGAAGTATTTCGCCTATTTCTTTGGTGTTTTTGACGTGGGGTCCCCCGTCGGCCTGTATATCTATGCCGGGGATTTCCACTATCCTTAATTCCTTTTCTTTTGGGGGCATTCTCTCAGCCAGTTTTACCACTCCAGGCATTTTTAGTGCTTCTTCCCTTGTTAGAAAGTATATTTTTAATGGAACGTTTTTGCTTGCCTCTTTGTTGGCTTTTTCAACGGCGGCTTCAAATATCTCTCGGTTGGTTTCAGGGAGGTTGAAATCTAATTTTGCATGTCTATAGTCTACTTGTCCCCCTGTTATCAACGCGTTACAGTCCGTATACATTATGGCTGCTATCAGGTGTGCTGCTGTGTGGAGTCGCATTAATCTGTATCTTCTTTCCCAGTCTAATATTCCCTTCATAAGGTCTCCTTGGTTCAGGTCTACCGCTTCTTCAAGAAAGTGGATAATTTCTTTTGTTTCTCTGTTTATTTCCGCCCCCATGACTTCATATTTCATGTTTCCCTTCGTCAAGTATCCTGTATCATAGGCTACGCCGCCTGTGCGTGGATGGAAGGCTGTTTGATCCAGTATTACTTGACTTCCTGTTACATGCTGGATTTTTGCTTCGAATTCTTTCAAATAGCTATCATAAAGGTATAAGGGTTTGGTTGGCATTGCTTCACCATTACTATTAGATCATTCTATTATTTTAGATTTAATTATAAGAGAGATTCATAGCGCGCGTTATATCTAAAGAAGGAGATTTTACGGCAGATGTCTCCACGATTAACTCAAAGAGTATTTTTTAAAGGAATGGGAACATATCATTCTAACGGATACGAAGAAAGATGATGAAAAGGAGTTTAGACGACTTCTTCAAGGTTGCTGAAAGGGAGGAAAAAAAGCCAAAAGAATCCCTCTTGGCTGAAAAACCTCCCCAGGAAAGAAAAAGCCTTGTTTTTAAACCAGAAACTCCCCAAGAGTTACCCCCATCATATTTCGTATCCGCTACATACAACGGGAAAAAAGGATGCGCTTCCATCAAGTTGTATGAACCAGAATCCGAAAAAATCTATTTCTGGTACGACACAACCGGTCACAAGCCCTACTGTTTCACAAACCTTCCGGCTAGTGAACTCGAAAGAATCAGTCGCCTAATGTCGCATCCCGGTTTTGACCACTTCGAATCTTTGGAGAAGTATGACCCTCTTCTCGACCAGCAAGTGACAATTACAAAGGTTGTGGCTAAAGACCCCTTGGCGGTAGGTGGTCGCCCAAGCGGTTGCATAAGAGACATCATACCCGAAGAATACTCAAAACTAACCGGCTTAGACCAACCTGCAAAAGTCTGGGAAGCCGCCATAAAATATTACCAATCCTACATTTATGACAACGACTTGGCTCCAGGCATGATATATAAGATCGAGAAAGGCAAGCTTGTTCCAGTCTGGCATGAAGCATCCGAAGACACTGTTAGAAAAATCCTTGAACTGTTCCGAGGTGAACCGGAAGAATTCATGCAGCGAGTGGAAATGTGGGCACGCCTCTTGGAGTATCCGGCTCCCAGATTTCGAAGGGTTGCCCTCGACATCGAAGTTGCTTCACCCATTCCGACCCGTGTTCCCGATCCTCGCGAAGCCGCGTACCAAGTTATCTGTGCGACATTGCTTGGATCTGATGGAAAAAAGAAGATTTTGGTTTTGAAGCGTGAGGGCGTTAAGGAAGGCGTTGAAAATTTGCCCTCCGACGTAACCGTTGAATATTGTGATTCCGAGGAAAAGTTGATTCTCAAAATTTTTGAGGCCCTTTGGGATTATTCCTTCGTCCTCACTTTTAACGGCGACGATTTCGATCTGCGATATCTGTATCACAGGGCTCTGAATCATTTGGGTTTGAACAGAAGCCAGATTCCCATAGAACTCGGGAGAAGGGTATGTCTGCTTAAATATGGGATTCACATAGACCTCTACAAATTCTTCTTTAACCGGTCGATCCAGATTTATGCCTTTAGTCAGAAATATCGGGGCATAACTCTAAATGAAGTTGGCAAGGCCTTAGTTGGACTTGAAAAGATTGAACTTGATGGCCCTCTGTCCGAATTGACCTACACAGAACTCGCTCGATACAACTTCAGAGACGCTGAAATCACCTTAGCTCTCACCACCTTTGACGACGATCTGGTTATGAAACTGATTCTGGCCATTACGAGGATCGCCCGCATGCCCATGGAAGACATGAGTCGCCAAGGAGTTTCCCGATGGATACGAAATTTCCTGCATCATGAACATCGACGGGGAAACATGTTGATTCCAAACGCCGACGACATACTTGCCCTTAAAGGATTGACAGCCACAAAAGCCATCATAAAGGGAAAAAAATACAAGGGCGCCATCGTAGTTGAGCCTGTGCCTGGCGTGCACTTCAACGTGGCAGTGATGGATTTCGCCAGCCTATATCCGTCAATAATCAAGGTTTACAACTTGGGCTACCAGTCTATTCTTTGTCCCCACGACGAATGCAAGGAAAATAAGGTTCCTGAAACTCCTAACTGGATTTGCACCAAGAAGAGAGCGCTTGAAAGCCTGTTGATAGGAGCGCTTAGAGACCTCAGGGTAAAGTGGTATAAGCCGAAGTCCAAGGACAAAACGTTACCCAACGATCTGCGGAGCTGGTACAACGTTATCCAGAGTGCGCTGAAGGTTATTCTTAACGCGAGCTATGGCGTGTTTGGTGCCGAAACTTTCGACCTATACTGTCCGCCGGTGGCCGAGGCTACAGCCGCCATCGGGAGGCACGTCATAACGCAGACGATAAACAAAGCTAGGGAGTTGGGGATCGATGTTATTTACGGAGACACTGACAGTATCTTCTTGAGAGGCCCTTCTCAAGATCAGATAAAAACTCTAGAGGGATGGTCTGAAAAGGAACTGGGAATGGAACTGGACGTAGACAAGTTCTATCGCTATTCAGTTTTTAGCTCCAGAAAAAAGAACTATTTAGGAATTTTCCCAGACGGAAGCGTTGATGTTAAAGGAATGACTGGAAAGAAGAGGCACATTCCCGTTTTCATAAAGAAGGCCTTCGACCAGATGGAAGAGCGATTAGGGGAAGTGAAATCTCCAGCAGAATTTGAGGAAGCCAAAAAGGAGATTCGGAAAATTATTCGAGACCGCTACCTAAGGTTGAAGCAACGTCGTTGGGGCGATCGTCCAGAAGAACTGGCTTTCCATGTTGTTCTTGGCAAAATTCCAGAAGCATACACCAAGACTGTGCCTCAGCATGTGAGAGCCGCGTTAGTCCTTAAGGATATGGGGCACGATTTGAAGGCTGGAGATCTGATAAGTTTTGTCAAAGTTGCGAAGGAGCCTCGTGTTAAACCTGTTCAGTTGGCTTCTAACAGTGAGATAGACGTGGACAAGTATGTGGGATACTTGCACTCAACCTTTGATCAAGTTCTTGACGCCTTGGGACTGGACTTTGACGAGATCATTGGGTTAACGAAACTTGAACGCTTCATGTAGATGAATGATTTAGCCTATTTCCTGCAAAATCTCTGTGGTCTCAACGATTCTTGCCGTTAAGAAACTTGGATTTGGCTTCTACATGTCTAACTTCTACCCCTTCATCAGTCGGCTTGAAGGGCACCCTATATTTCTTGAACAACCACATCAATTCTCTGAAGGCTTTGTCGTTCACTTCGATTTCCACAATCTCTGACATTTCCTCTATCACCGCTGGATGTTTAGGATTAGCCTTGCAGAGCATAACAAACTCGGCATCCTTATCAGAAATGGGAGGAACTGCAACTATCTCCCATAGAGACTTTAAACCTGGAAAGTTTCGAGGGGGATACCTCTTTATCCTAATCTTCTTCAACCTTTCTCCTCCCGTCTCTCCTCAGCAGACATCCTAAATTAGATTCTAATCGTTCATATAAACTGTCATGGTAGT
>JAOUPL010000004.1 GCA_029879825.1 Candidatus Bathyarchaeota archaeon | reverse complement strand
GATTGGCATATTTCACTGCTCCCTTACCAATTTTTTCAGCAGCCCTCATGGTTCCATCTGCAAGTACGTCGCCCAACCATCCTTTTCGAGAACCGATTCTCTTCACCATCTCAACCAAAGCTTCATGGTTGCCAAAGCGAAGATCTAAACCCTCAGTATCCTTTTCGGTTAGAATTCCATTTTCGTAACAGTCCATGGCAAAGCTTACGATGCCGCCCGCGGATATGCAGTCTATACCATAATAGTCGCATTGGTAAATTGCTTCGATGATAGCATCTAGGCGATCGACACCGCAGTTTGGTCCGAGCGCCCATAAACATTCGAATTCCACCCTTGCAGTGGCTCCTTTGTATGGCCCTTCAGGAACCACTCCTATGTGGTCGCAGCGCATGCCACACGTCGCGCATCCAATGATTTTCTTAATGTAACGCTCGTTCAAGTATTCTCCACTAACTTTCTCAGCGCCTTCGAAAGTGGCCTGAGTAAAGTTACGTGTGGGTAAGGCTCCTAAGGCATTGAGGACAAGAACATTCTCTGGTGTCCCTAAAGTTCTGTATTTTCTCGTAGCCGGTCCCTTCATGCGTTCGTGTATCATCCTTATGAATTCCGTAAACTCTTCGGGCTTTGCTACGTTCACGTCATTTGTTCCGCGAACAGCCACAGCCTTTAGGTTTTTGGATCCCATCACAGCGCCCATACCGGTTCTTCCAACAGCTCTGAATTCGTCGTTTATGGCGCAACCGATTCGAACAAGCTTTTCTCCTGCTTCACCAATCGCCGTCACACGGGTGTAAAAATCACCCAAGTCTTCTCTGATGGCCATCTCTGTTTCATGAGGTGACTTCCCCTTTAGATGCTGTGCGTCCATTAGTTGGACAGAGTCGTCGTCAATCCATGCGTATACGAGCTTTTCAGATTTACCTGTAAAGATGACTGCATCGTATCCAGCTCGTTTTAATTCAGCTCCAAAGAAGCCGTGAGACTTGGATTCAGCTATTCCTTCGGTTAGAGGTGATTTCGAAACTACCGCGTAGCCGTTTCCCGCCGAAGGCGCCATAGTACCGCTTAGAGGCCCTGTGGCGAAGATTATGGGATTCTCCGGGCTGAAAGGATCGACACCCGCCTTGGAGTTGTCCAGAAATAGGCGCATTCCAAGTCCTATGCCGCCTATGTATTTCCTAGCCATCTCTTCCTTCAAGGGTTCGATTTCGGTTTTTCCAGTTGATAGGTCTACATGTAGTATTCGTTTAGTATAGCTCACAATTTGCTCCTCCAATAATCATGGTTTGTGATTAAAGAGAAATATGAGATGAGAATAGATAAATATTAATTTTCCTCAAAATCTGGTTGAAAGAAAAATTTACACTTTGAAAGATATCCAAAACCCATGTTGGGGTGGACAGTTGAAAGTTAAGGTCCGGTACTTAGGTTACATCGGCAACATGTTGAAGAAGAGAGAAGACGAATTTGAGCTTAGTGAAGGCGCTTCTCTTTCCGAGTTGTTGAATAAGCTGGGTGGCATTTACGGCGAAGCTTTTAGAAGGGAAGTTTTTGAACCAGGTTTAAAGGATGTCAAAACAGGGTTTGTTGTTACGGTTAATGGAGTTTTGATGGGTCAGCTTCGTGGCGTTGATACCAAGTTGAGTGAAGATGACAACGTTATTTTGATGACGCTTATGAGCGGAGGCTAGTCAGGTAGACGTTTACAGTTTTCATCGAACCATGACCGCAAATGCGCCTAGGAATGTTGCGACTATTTAAAAAAGGATCTAAATTCGGAGGGATACGGGGACCTGAAAATTTTTCCCGTGCTTTTCTGGTGGGGCGTCAAGGATTTCACTTTTAACAGAACGGGTTCATTTTTGCGCTTCTGAGCTAAACTTCTAGCTGTATCTCCATTTTCGTGAGGTCACTACATCCTGCCTTCGTAACTTCCACGATGTCTTCTATTCTTAGTCCGCCGACATCTGGGTCGTAGAGGCCCGGTTCAACTGTTACGATGTTATGTTCTTCTAGAGGAAACTTGTAGAGTTCGCTCATTCTAGGGCCTTCGTGTATGTCTAAGCCTACTCCATGACCTAGGCTGTGGGTTAGACCTCTCGTTATCTGTTTTTCTCCTCTTGTGGTTTCGTAGCCTGCCTTCTCCAAAACGTCGCAACAAACGTCGTAAACATCGCTTCCTAGGGCACCAGCTTGGATAACGTCCATTGAAGCGTTCTTGGCTTCGAGAACGGCGTTAAACATTTTCCTGACTTTATCCGACGCTTTTCCTTTCACGATTGTTCGAGTCATGTCAGTCCAGTAACGCTTTTGGACGCTTCTGGGAACAACGTCCAAGATGATGGGCTGGTTGGCCTTGAGTACATCTTGCGGATCGCCGAAGTAGTGAGGGTCTGACCCTTTGGGGCCACACGCAACTATGATGTCCTCTTCCATTACGCATCCGTGGTCTAAGAATTTGTGTCCAAAAAACGACTTCACTTTGCCAACCGTTAGAGGCTCTTTTTTCACAATTAGTATTCCGTTGGCGCCCACATCGGCGTTGGCTATCAAATCTATGGCCTCAGCAGTAACTTCCTCAGCAACTGCCTGAACAGCCCCAATCTCGTCTATTTCATCGGCATCCTTGGTTTCTCGAGCCTTCTCGACGACGTCAAATATTGGCTTGATAGTTAGGCCTTCCTCCCGGAGTATGTCAGCAGCTATCGCTGGAAAGTTGTGGGGTACACAAATCCTCTTGCCTGTGCCAAGTTCATTCTTAGCCACGTTTGCGATGAACTTCATAATGCCGAGATGTGGTTCCTTCGCAGTGTTCACTACTTCAAGGTATTTGTATTCAAAGTAGGACCTCACCTCTTTGACGATGGACTGTTTTTGCGCTCTAGGATATTCCATTTGGTTGACGACGATTATGGGGTCTGCGTCGACTTTCTTGATGAAGATGAAGGGGTCTGGAGCCAGAAACTTGGTGAGGTAGTACATGTCGGAGTTTTTGAAACTCTCTGAATAGAGGAGTAAAGCTTCTACTCCTTTTTCAGCGAGGATTTTATCAAGATCTCCTCTCAAAATAGTCTAACTCTCCTACTACATAAGATTCAGCAGGTTTTAGGTAAATCCTTTGCCTAAAAGAAAGACTTTTGGTGGGCCCGAAGGGATTCGAACCCTTGACCACCAGGTTATGAGCCTGGCGCTCTAACCAGACTGAGCTACGGGCCCTCCGTAAACCACTACACATATTCGATTCTCAAGTTCTGATTTAAGGATTTTCTGCTCTGATTAATTAGTCTCACGATGTTCTAGCTTATGCCTTGCTAATGAAAATTTCGTAGGCGTGCCTCAGTCTCACCGAAGTTAGCTGGCTTAACATTGCAACTTGCTCTGTTGTCAAGTAGTGACTGACCGATGCATCGAAAAGCATGTTAGCCGAGGCTGAAAATTCTTGGCTCTCCGCCCACAGAACCACAATTATAGGTACTAAGGGAAGCGAATACACCCTAACCGAACATTCTCCATAATCTACTCCAGAACCACCCAAAAGTTTCCCAGCCTCAACAAGCATTCTAGGCTTTGATCCAAACACCCTTTGGATGGAGAAAACTACACGTCCGAGAAAAGCTTTATGATAGGCGTGTCCTCCGGGCAGTTGCCTAAAAGAAACTAGCTTCAAAGCTTCTGGAACTGGTTCAGCTTCAGCATATCCAGAGAGAATGCAGTAAATGCTGGGTGCCACCTCTGGAAAAGGACAATTTTTGAGGTCATCATGAATCATTCCGTCTTCAAGAGAAATGCTTAATTCCAAAAACCTCAACGTCGGCGCCTCTTTGAAACCAAGTCGCCCCTTCAAACCTCTAATCCTAGTTTTGCACCGTTCCCAATTCCAGAGTACATGTTCATTCTGACTGCGCAAAACAGGGCCCCCCTTCTTCCAATATTCTGTGTTGTAGTATATTTGTTTGCCAATTAGCGAGAAACATTTATTAAATATTACGACATTAGATATTTTTGTGGTTCTATGACATCAGCATTTCAACAAACCAGATGCTCCCAAAAGAACTGTGACAATTGTAAACACTCCGTCTCCTCATCCAAAAAGCTCTATTGCGGCAAACTAAGAGAAAATGCAAACCACATAGAATCTTGCCCACACTTTGAGTTAGAGCCACTAGAATACAAACTCTACAGAAGAATGTGATCCCTCGCTTTTTCTATCAAAAAACGAACCTCTAAAACCGTAAGTTAAAATACATAAACAAGCAAAAGATGTCTGAGAAGGAAAGCTCGTTTATTGAGTGAAAAAGACAGGTATTATGGAGGCCTTGAGATGGACTACAAGGAATTGCTGAAGCGTGCTCGGTCACAACTCCCTTCAGAAATTCTCGAGCATAAGCGATTTGAAATTCCAAGACCTCGCAGTTTCGTCACTGGCATGCGAACTATCTTGGCGAACTTCAAAGAAATCTGTGGCGCTCTCAATCGAGAGCCACGTCATGTGCTGAAGTTTCTCTCCGGAGAGATGGCTACAGCTGCAGCCATGCAAGGGACTAGAGCAAACTTCCAAGGAAGGTTTGGCCCCGACACCTTCGAGCGGCTGATCGAAAGATACGTCAAGGAATTTGTCGTATGCCCCATCTGCAAGCGTCCGGATACGAAAATCGTAAAAGAGAGGCGATTCTTATTTTTAATATGTGAAGCGTGCGGGGCAAAATCGTCCATAAGACCTGTGTAAAAGTGTTCAGCGTTGGAAGTTTACGCGAAGATGCGAAAATGGGGTCAGCACGTGCTTCTCGCAACCTGCGACGCCGAACTGTTAGGAAAAATTTTGAGAGAAGGAAAAATCGTCTTTGAAATACATGAGCAATTCTACAAAGGGCCAAAAATGACCGTGGAAGAAGTCATTGACCTTATGGAGCAATCCACAATCGTGAACATGGTTGGACACAAAATCGTAAAGAAAGCCATAGAAAAAGGATTAGTTCATCCTGACGCAGTTTTGACAATTTCGGGCGTTCCCCACGCCCAGATCGTCAAAATGTAACGAACACATATTTATGCGCGTAGTACTAGAAATCAGTCGCACCCCCAAGAAGCCCACATCTTTTAAAGAGTGGAAAACGTCATAATGTTAGGACTTATCTATGCCTAAGCGAAACAAAGCAGTAAGAGAGAAGCTTGAACATCGACTTCGCATAGTGGAAAAAAGGGATAAAATGCTGATTAAAGACTTTTCATCCGAGCGAGCGGTTATGGAAGAAGTTTTTGATCGCTCTACCCTCATGACAATCTACGACTTTCTAAACAAACGAATAATCGACGAGATTTATGGAGTTGTAAAAGCTGGAAAGGAAGCCCGAATCTACTGGGGAAAAGACCCGGATGAGAAAGAACTCGCAATCAAAATCTACCTCACCACCTCAGCCGAATTCAAGAAGGGCATGCTCCCCTACATTGAGGGCGACCCCAGATTCGCCCATGTCCGTCGAGACACGCGATCCTTGGTCTACACCTGGGCTCAGAAAGAATTCAAAAACCTGCAACGCGCATATGAAGTGGGAGTTAAGGTTCCCCAACCAATCGCCGTAGAAAAAAATGTATTGATCATGGAGTTTATCGGAAAGAATGGAGTTAGTGCACCCCTCATGAAGGAAGCTCCTCTCAGAAACCCCAAGCGAGTTTACAGACAGTTGCTAACCTACTTAAGGAGGCTTTATCGAAAAGGAGGCCTAGTGCACGCAGACTTGAGCGAATATAACATCATGATTCGGAGAGGCAAACCCGTGATTTTCGACGTCTCACAGGCCGTACCAATTGAACATCCCATGGCTGATCAATTCTTGCAAAGAGATCTAGAAAACCTGCACCGATACTTCAAAAAGCTAGATGTAGATGTGTTATCGGTAGAGGAAATGCACAAGAGGGTTACAAGTGGAAGGAGCTAGCGCCTTAGTCAAAGTTCCGCAAGAGCGTATCGGAGCCCTCGTGGGTCCTGACGGCCGCGTTAAAGCAAACATAGAGAAGAAACTCTCGGTTAGACTTCAGATAGATAGCCAAACAGGTGATATCCAAATAACTCTCATGCCCACAACTCAAGACCCAACAGTTCTCTTCAGAGCCAAAGAAATAGTCACGGCCATCGGCAGAGGCTTCTCACCCGAACACGCATTTCGACTGCTAGAAGACGACGAGGCTATGTTAGAGATGATAGATCTTCGGGAAACTGTGGGACGGTCTCAGTCTGACATGAAGAGGTTGAAAGGAAGAGTCATAGGAAAAGAGGGAAAAACTAGGAGAATTATCGAGGAATTGACTGAAGCTAATATCTGTGTATACGGACACACGATTTCTATCATTGGAGAAATAGATCAAGTTGAGATTGCAAAAGAAGCGGTTCGGATGCTAATTAGGGGAAGCCTACACGGCACGGTGTATAGATTTCTGCACAGAAAACGGAGGGAACTCAAGAAAAAGAAGATGGAACTGTGGGAGACCTCGTTTAGAGACTAACTTGAAAGCGGGAACATCGTCTTTTCTGACATCTGATCGAAATTTTTTCAAAATTTAAAGCAACATTGAAATATCTGCCATACCAAAATAAGAACGAATCTGTCATGTTGCCATGTATCATACAATCTTTTTCTAATGTGGTTTCCAATAGGAATTGCTGCAAAGGCTATAGAAAAGCAAACAAAGCGTTTCGTCATATCATTGAGTATTACGAGGAGGCAACTGGGGTTTGGTGACCTTTGAGGAGATAAGTCCTGCAGACTTTTTCTATCGCAACCGAGACATAGCAGGCTTCACCAACCCGGCAAGAGCGATTTTCTCATCTATACGAGAGCTTGTGGAAAATGCCCTCGATGCCTCTGACCTATCGAATATTCCTCCAGAAATTTACATTCGACTATCCCAGGAGGACGCAGAAGAGACGCAGGGAGAGCTAGGAGTCGGCGTCTACAGGTTAAGGGTTATGGACAACGGATCCGGAATCCCAGCACGTCACATACCGTCGGCTTTCGGTCAAGTTTTGTTTGGTTCAAAGTATAAACTTAAGCAGGCCCGAGGGACCTTCGGACTTGGAGGAACAATGGCTGTTCTGTACGGGCAGATCACCACCCACAAACCCGTCGAAGTCAAATCAAGCACAGGCACATCCAAGATATACGAGTATAAACTGATGATAGACATCCAAAGGAACCGTCCCCTTATCCTAGATCGTAAAATCCGCAGAAACAAGGAGCAATGGCGTGGAACCATCGTTGAATTTTCTCTGGAAGGAGACTATTTCCGGGCTGTGTCTAAAATTTTGGAATATTTAAAACAGACTGCGTTGGTGACCCCCTATGCGGACATCAAATTCGTCGACCCAAAAGGACGGTTATACTTATTCACCAGAGCCACAAAAAAAATGCCGCCTCCACCAAAAGAAACGCTGCCACACCCCTACGGAGTAGACGTTGAAACAATTCAGCGCCTTATACGAGTCACGGAGTGCCAGAATATGGTGGGCTTTATGCAAAAGCACTTCCATAGAGTCGGCGGAGGCATCTCTCTCAGTTTTCTAGAGTTCGCGGGATTCATCAAATCAGAGGATCCAAAGAGGCTGAAACATGAAGATGTCGTCAGACTTGTGCATATGATGAAGAAATCCAAAAAATTTTTTGATGACGTGAATGTCGAAAAAGTTGGGCGTCTCATAAAGACCGCACATTCTCGGAACATGCTGGAGTTCATGGAAACACACTTTCCAAAAGTCGACAAGAATGTCATCCTCCGCCTATTGCTAGCTGCCGGATTTATAAAAACAAAAGATCCGAGGAAATTGAGGTCCGATGAAGTTGTGAGGCTCGTACGGATGATGAAGAGATTTAACGGTTTCCTTCCTCCAGACGCGAGTTGTTTATCCCCCTTAGGTGAAGAATTGTTGGAGACCGGGATTCTAAAGGAGTTAAGGCCTGAATTCATCGCTGTTTCTCAACGTAAGCCCTCCACTTACTCCGGACACCCATTCATTGTAGAAACAGCCATAGCCTATGGTGGAAACATACCAAAGAAAGATGATATTCTGATCTACCGATTTGCTAATAGGATTCCGCTGCTATACGATGAAGCCAGCGACGTTTCGGTGAGGGTTATTAAGTCTATGAACTGGAGGAGATACAAGGTTACCCCTGACATGCCAATAGCCATCTTGGTTCATGTATGTAGCACGAAGGTTCCCTACAAAACCGTGGGGAAGGAGTTCATTGCGGATAGACCGGAGGTGAACGGGGAAATCTTAAACGGTATCCGCGAGGTAGCCCGTGAACTACAAAAATTTCTGACAAAACGGGAGTACGTTGAAAAGGAAAGGAGGAGGCTAACTGTTTTCTCTAAATATTTACCCAAGATCGCCAGATTCTCTACGAATTTGGCTGGGAAGAAAGAAGAACCGAACATAGAATTGTTGTTAAGGAGTGTAAAAAAAATTGAAGAACAGGGAGATTGAAATCTCAGTTAAAGAGAGAAGAAAAGAAGTTCTAAGAAACTTAAGGAGATTTGGTGGAAGGCTATATAACCAAATGGAAAAAGGTATTTTCCCTCGAATAAGGATGCCAAGCCGATCCACCGAAAACATCTTCTACAGCCCAGAACTGCGGCAGTACATTTTAGGAGACAAAACCGTACGCAGAAGCGCTCGAAACATACGTCACATCAGACCCTTCACACAACTGGTTTGGGCAGGTTACTTCGCCAGCGAACTTACAAAAAATCGAAAGACCTCAACTCTCCGTGACGTTTATTACTCTGCCCAAGCCTACGACATGTCCTTCAAAGATCAAGCGGAATCCAACAGCATCGTTACAGACCTTGAAACTGTTATGGGCTTCTCTCGAGAGGACTTCAAAGTGTTCCCTGAAGAGCGTTCAGCCATATTTGGTGATCTCACCATTGAATACACGGTTCCCGGTTATGAAGGGAAACAGTTGAACTTGATGTCGCATCCCGACGGAGTCATGATAGGTCCCGCCCTCACCTCCTCAGAGTTCGCCCAGACTAGAGCAGACAAGGTTATAGCTATCGAGAAGGGTGGTTTGTTCACCAGATTCATTGAGGAGAGAGTTCACAAAAAATTTAACGCCCTCCTAGTTCTGACGGCGGGTCAAGCACCCCGCGCAACTAGACACTTCATTCACAGATTGAACAAAGAATTGGATCTCCCGGTTTTCATCTTCACCGACGGAGACCCGTGGGGGATGCACATCGCCATGGTCATCATCTCGGGTTCAGCAAACGCGGCTCATCTTAGGGAGTTAACCACACCAGATGCTAAGTGGAGCGGGGTTTGGGCCACCGATATTGTAGATTATAAATTGCCCAGCGATCCGTTGACTGAGGTGGATATTAAGCGCCTCCACGAGTTGGAAAAGGATCCACGATACGAGGGAGAACTGTGGCGGAGGGAAACCCAGAAGTTTTTGAGCATAAAGAAGAAGGCGGAGCAGGAAGCCTTCAGCAGATATGGCTTAACATACATTGTTGACGAGTATTTGCCAGCAAAACTGGAAGAGACGGATTGATTGGCTTCTTTTGCTGATTAGGGCTTAATTTGAGGTATTTTCATTTTGCGTAGCGTTTGGTTAGATGAACAAAGAAACTTTGCGACATTCTTGAGAATTAGCCTATCGTGATTCCTAAGTTCTCAAAAAATACTAAGAATGTGATTGAATCATGTATGTGGTACCCTCGTCTGATAGGACTAAGATGTTACGACACTTCAGGCATCTATAGTACCTGTTTGCACCTTTATCGGTTTTTTCCGAGCCCAGATATTCTAGTTCCTCGTGAGAACACTCTTTCCCACTCAAACTTAATACCCATGAAAATATTGTCAGATTCGAATGTCGGTATTTCACTTATATAACTCTGGCGTCAACCTTAGCTGAAGACGCAAGTGGAAAGAATATCGTTTCAAACCAGCAATCAAAACTAGTTAAATGCTCGTAAGGTTAGTTAGAGTTCTGTTGTCCAGTGGTGAATTTGCTTTCAGAGAGATTCCCTTTCTACTTTGAAGATAACTGGTCTATCTGCGTCTGGGCATTGAATAGTTTCCTTGTAGTTTATCCAGTCTTCTTCTGGTGTGTCTCTGCAAAGGGCAGTAAGATATGGAGCCAACGATAAGAGAGCATAGAGACATAGCCTGTCACTCTTTTCCTTAACGATCTCTGGTTCTTCAAAAGTTATTTTATCTCCAACTTTATAGTATGGGCAATTTCCTTTAGACTCTTTAACGGTCAGGATCACACGATAAGGCGTTTCACATCCCCAAACAACAAGAGTACACCAAAATAAAAATACTTCCGACGCTTGCTAGACATCGCTCGACGAATAACTTAAAATAAACCTAAGGAATGTAAAAGTAAGCCTTAGAAGGTGTCAACATGAGCGAGGAGAAGCCCATAGGATTAACAGTCGCCGAGAAATTCCTCGGGTTACTAGTCATCTTGATAGGAGCACTAACCGTCAATTTTACTTACAATGATCCTCCTGAGAACGTAGTTGCGCCTTTTGCAGGCGTCTTCATAGCCGCCGGCATAGCACTGATAGCAATAGGCGTTTTCTTAATACTAGCCAAAACCGAATAAAGGATTAGCAAACAGAGTTAGCCCACCTAAAACATGGAAAATCCACCCCATGGACCTCTATTTGGATCCAAATAGCAGTGAAATGTTGAAAACAATTTTTTTCGGAAAACGACTCGCTAAAGTGGGGAGGGGGCTTCAAAAACCATTGTATGCTGAGGGTAGAAAGAGTTGGCGCCGCCGGATTCGCCAGACGAGACACATATTCACCGTCTTCGGACTCGGACCGTCGACCCACGGGTTAACAGCCCGTTGCTCTACCTAACTGAGCTACGGCGGCTCGATCGACAGCTTCAGCGGCGCCGTTTAATCTGAGAACTTCTGGCAATATTTAAGTTTAATCGAACTGAAAACATGCACAGCCCTACCCTTTTATTAAGAGGAAAAAAGCATTTTCTACGCAGTTTACGAATGAAATATCTGAATAGGTGGGAAGGTTGACAGACCTAGAGAAGAAAGTGCGAGAAGAAGTTGAGAAAGTGGTAGATCCAGAAACAGGGTTAACTTTTGGCCAAATGAAAATGATCACCGACGTGGAAGAACAAAAGCCTGGGGTGGTGAAAGTTGATTTTGTACCCTCAAGCCCCTTTTGCCCAATTGCCTTCAAACTCGCCTCCGACGTCAAAAAAGCGGCTGAAAAAGTGAAGGGGATCAAAAAGGCTCTAGTCTACTGCCACGGCCACAACATGGAAGAAGAAATCAACAGAATGATCAACAAACCATAGCCTCGTCAAAACTTCTTCTAGGCAAAACTACAACACAGAATAGGATAAATTCTGCCCCGCAAATTAACATAATAGCCAACAATGGGGGAAGCCTAAATGAAAATCAAAGTGAGGTTTTTCACATCTCTCAGAGAAATAACTGGCAAGAAAGAAGATGAAATACAATCACCAAGCATTTTCACCGTCGAGGAACTGTTGGCTCATCTCTCAAAGAAATATGGCAGAGAATTCACGGAATACCTGTATGATGAGAAGGGAAAAGTGCGAACGTATATCCAGATACTCATAAACGGCAGGGGCATTAAAGCATTACAGGGATTTGAAACAAAGCTAAAAGAAGGAGACACAGTCGCAATCTTTCCTCCGGTAGGCGGGGGCTAAAATCTTCACATAACTTCAGTAGGCAGAATCTGTTGTCATATTCATATACTTCCTTAATGACGCGCAAAAAAGTCAGCAAGATCAGTTATATCACATAGTGTTCGTTTGGGTACTCGCGAAAATACCTGTCTCTGTTATCTACCAGAACTGTTACGACGTTTGCTCCCTTACCTAGTTTCTTAGCAACTCTTAGGGCTGCATAAACGTTTGCTCCAGAAGATATACCACAAAAGAGGCCCTCCTCCCGACAAAGTCTATTTGCCATGTTCCTAGCTTCCTCGTGACCAACAGTCATGACTTCATCAGGGAGCCCCTTTTCAAGCATAACTTCAACTATTGACTTCCTTCTAGGCAACCCCAACTTCTCCAAAAAATTTGGCAGAATACCTTTTTCAGCCCATTCGGTTACCTTTGCATCCTCAGGCTCAAGCCCCACAACCTTGGCATCAACCGATTCCTCAATTAGAGCTTCAGATACACCCAACAGGGTTCCACCTGTACCGATTGAGGCCACCCACGCACCAATCTCCCCATCAAGCTGCTCAAGTATCTCTTTACCAGTGGACTCTTTATGGGCTAGAACGTTGTCCATATTATTGAATTGATCAGCCCACCAAAAAGACTTGTTTTTCATCTCCAAATCATAACACTTCTTAATGCCTATAGCTATCATCGCCGCTGCAGCTTCGTTATCAGATAGTCCCCTGAGAAAATTCTTGTGTTCCTCCATTTCAACAGGACTAACATCAGCGCCGAAAACCTTCATTATCTTTATCCTGTTCTCGGGATTATATGTTCCAGTCCATTGAGAAGGAATTAACAGGTGCACTCTGTAACCTTTAACGGAGCCTACAAATGCCAGGGCTGGACCGGTGTTTCCACTGGTCATTTCAACGATTGTTTCACCCTTTCTGAGCCTACCTTTCCCCTCAGCTCCCTCAATCATCTTCAAAGCTATCCTATCCTTTATGCTTCCGCTGGGATTCACGTATTCACACTTAACAAAAACGTTCGCGTCCAAGCCCTGTGTCACCCTTCTGAGCCTAACCATCGGTGTATCTCCAATTAACTTAAGAGCGCTTTCAATCCATCTCAACGCTAAACACCCTTTCATCACTTGCAATTCTCACCTAATTATAAGTGTTATCTACGCGTGTGTGCAGAACGGTTGAGGAGCACATTCCCAACATTATTATGTTAAAAGTGACACTCTATTATTGTACTACTTCAGTTTCCAGATGCGTTGGAAAGGCTTTACGCACCCGAATCTTCACAAATTTTCCGAGTAAGAACTCGTCACTTCTTGTCACCATCGGTTTATAGGTGGAGTTTCTTCCTACCCAAGACTCTCTTTTTCCTTTTTCGTCAAATATTGCCGTTCCTTCCCAGTTTATCCAAGCCTTGTTTTTCTCGAGTGAAATTCTTCTCGACAACTCTGCCATCTTTTTGCTCCGCTTTTTCACTTCTTGAGTGGGAAGGAGTTTCATCTTTTTCGCGGGCGTATGAGGTCTTGGAAAGAACTTCGAGATATTAACGATGTCAGGCTGGATCTCCTTAATGAGTCGCATTGTCTGCTCGAAAGCCTCTTTGCTTTCGCCTGGAAAGCCGCAGACAACATCTGTTGCAACAGTTACTCTTGGAATTTCCTTTCTGAAAGTGTAAATAATCCTCTTGAAGTCGTCTACGCTGTAGAAGCGGTTCATTGTCCTTAGGACTTCATCGTCTCCACTTTGAACAGGTAAATGCAAAAACTTGAAAATTTTCTCATCTTTATACGCTTCGATTAGGTCGTCTAGTATTCCCAGCGCTTGATTCGGAGTCATCATTCCGACCCGAACGAAGAATTTTCCCTCAATTTCGCAGATTCGCCTCATCAAATCCGCAAGATTGGTTGCGATATCCCTCCCGTAACAAGCCGTATCTTGGGAAGTTAACCATATTTCTTTAGCCCCAGAAGCTAGGTCGTATTTCACCCTTTCAACTATTTCATTGACTGAATAGCTTCTTAAACGTCCTCTGGCAAAGAGAACACAGCAGTAAGAACACATCCCCAAACAACCGTAATTGATGGGGATGATGCCTGTGACGCTATTTATGGGAACTTTGGGAAGACCAAGACTCGGTTTGGAATCCCTCACTAACGCAACAACTTTTTCTCCATGATCAACTCGGCGTACAACTTCAACAATTTTGGCGCCGGGAGCTGGACTCATTACACCGTCAAAGTCAACCTCAGCTTTTAATCTTTCAAAGTTTATCAGAGGCAGACAGCCGGTTACGATAAGTCGCTTGCCTCTAGGAGCCTTTCTTAGGATGTCTACCATTCTGTTTTCCGTAGGAGATTTCACCGCACATGTATTGTAGATTAAGATGTCTGCGTTCTGAGTTTCTCCAACGACATCAAAACCGGCCCCTGACAGACATCCAGCGATGACTTCTCCATCCGCGAGATTTGTTGGACAACCAAAGCTTTTAACGTAAACTCGCCTAGGTTTTACAGCCATAAAGTTTCCGCCCAGTTGCCCACAGCCATCATTAAATCTTAGAAGACCCTACACGAAAGTAACACGGTTTTATTTATACAAGAGAAACATAAAGATTCCGTAAAGCTGTTCTTTTACATGAAAAAGCAATAGCCTAAAGAATGAAAGGGAAAGTTTTATTAAATCTTGGCCGTTCATATTTTAATCATATTTACTTCTTAACATACACCTATATAACCTCAAATAGGGTTTTGGTTATTTTTGCCCACAATTGTTTTGAAGGAGGGATGCAGATGAAACTAATTACGCTCTATCTACCTGAGCCGTACATTCGGGCTTTAGATCGGTTGGTGAACGAGAAGGGAATTTATCCGAATAGGGCAGAGGCTATTCGAATTGCGGTTCGAGATCTCCTCAACGTAGAGGCTTGGGAAAGGAAAAGCAATGGTTAGACAGGTGGATAAAGTTATGGAGGTTAGACATCCGGAGGTAGTTCCTAAGGTGTCGAATGAGGCGCCTAAAGCTGTTCCCGAGACGTTAGTGCTAAATCTCTTTGACATAGACCCCTGCATAGAACCAGAAAGACCTAGACGCATCGACTTAGACTTAGATCAACTTGAAGACGAAGAGTAGCCCCTTTCACTTTATATCTTTCTTTTCAGGCTTAGTGCCTCTCCTTTAAGCCGCATTCTCCAAGGTATCGATTCTCCCACAGGAATAGTTGCTCCCTTTTTAATTGCTCGAACAATTTCATCAACATCCGGATCAGCTTCGATAACTGTGTAAGCGGCTCCAATTTCTGGACCGTAGTGGGAGTCGCTTCCGGCGGTTTGTGGAAGGCTAAGGCGGGTTGCAAGTTTTTGGTTTAGGTATGTAAAAAGCTGGAAGGGGATGGCTGCTGAGTTCATCACCTCGATGGCGTCGTAGGAGGCTGTTTGTCGGCTTGGCGCCGATTTATAAACTACGGTGGGATGGGGGGCCACAGCGATTCCACCAGCTTCGTGAATTCTTTGGATCGTCTCGTTGATGTCCAATTTTGTAGGAATTGGCGTGGTTACGTTGAGAGCAAGGAGGTGACCACTTAGGGTTGTTATCTCGATTCCAGAGATGACGATGAAACCGCTGTTTTGAAGCTTAAGTGCTCCGGCGAGGGTGTCGTGGTCGGTGATGGCAACTCCATCTAACCCTCGTTTCTTGGAGTAGGTGATCACTTCCTTGAGGGTTGTAACGGCGTCGGAGGAATAACACGTGTGAACGTGAAGGTCAATTTTTAGATTCAAACTCTTCACTTCATCTTGCCCACTCGCACGTTGGACTTAGGTATCTTCTGTAGATTAGACCTTGCTTTTTCTAACATGATCTGCAGTTCTTCTTCGGTGGCTTTTGTTTTGTTGAAAAGGGGTTTTGCCTTGTTTATTTTGTGGCCCGGTGGTAGATCTTTTCTTGTTTCGCTCCATGTTTGTTCATGAATAGAATCAGGTAAGTTAAGGAGTTCCCAGAGTTTTTCGGCTGAAAAGGGGGTGAAGCACTCTAGTGTTATGGCGAGGTTTTTGACGATTTGGGCGGCAACGTATAGGGTGTTGGCTGACGATTGTGGGTTGGTTTTGATTGTTTTCCACGGTTCCTTTTTGTTGAGGTACCTATTTCCAAGGTGGCTTAGACCTATGACACGCCTCAGAGCCTCTTGTAGTTTGAAGTCTTCCAAGTTTTGCGCGATTTTCTTCACCCGTTTTCGCGTTGACTCGAGGACGCCTTTGTCGTGTTCATCGAGTTTGCTTGGCTTCGGCACAGCGCTGTCAAAGTATTGATTGATGAAAGTTAGGGTTCTGTGGATGAAGTTTCCTAGGGTGTCGTTTAGATCGGAGTTCACTTTCTCAATGAAGGTTTTCCATGAGAAGTTTGTGTCTTTTGTTTCAGGGCGTATAGATATGAGGGCGTACCTCCAGTAATCAGCTGGGAAAAGTTCTAGTGCCTCGTCAATCCAAACGCCTATCCGTCGGCTCTTGGAAAACGCTTGGCCTTCAAACATCAAGAACTCGATGGAGTCAACGTTCCATGGTAAGTTGTAGTCTTCATGCGTGGCAAGGAGCAGGGCTGGAAGAATGAGGGTGTGGAAGGGAATGTTGTCCTTTCCTATAAAGTATAATGTTTTTGCTTCTTTGTTGAACCAGTATTCTTTCCACTTTTCTTCTTCTCCTCTTTTTTTGAAGTATTCAACGGTGGCTGATAGGTATCCTAAAACGGCTTCAACCCACACATAGATGGTTTTGTTCTCAGCGCCTGGGAAGGGTGCTGGGATCCCCCATTTATTGTCTCTAGTGACAGGCCTGGGTTCCAGTCCTTCTTGGAGGATATTTAAACTGAAGTTTCGGGCGTTGTCAGGTAGCTGCTTGTTGCTTTTGATGTAGTCGCTAAGTTGCTCATTAAACTTTGACAGGTCGAAGTACCAGTGCTTGCTTCTTCTTATGACCGGTGAAGACCCGCAGATCGTACAGTAGGGTTGAATGAGCTTGGCTGGTTCTAGGAGACTTCCACAAGCCTCGCACTGGTCTCCTCGTGCTTGTTTATAGCCACAGTGGGGGCATATTCCCTCCACGAATCTATCCGGCAAGAATTTGTCGCATTTAGGGCAGTAAGGCAACTCTGTTTCTTGGGTGAAGATGTACCCATTGTCATAGACTTTCAATAGAAGATCTTGTACAAACTTTTTGTGTAAGGAGTTTTCTGTGCGGGTGTAGTTACTAAAGGATATACCCCACCTTTCAAACAGGTCCACGACTTTCTCATGGTTTTGATCTGTCAGTTGTTTGGGCGGGATTCCCAGTCGGACGGCTTCAACTTCGATGGGTGTTCCATGCTCGTCAGACCCGGTCACATAGACAACGTCGTCTCCCTTTAATCGATAGTATCGGGCGACAACGTCTGCTGAGAGAACAGAACTTACAATATTGCCTAGGTGAGGCACGTAATTGATGTAGGGCCACGCCGAGGTGACTAGAATCTTAGCGAGCGCAATGCACCTCCAACTTTCATCTCAAATGCATAGTGTTCTTCACAGCTCTAATACTTAAGCACGACGGAGTTAAAGAAAATGATGAAATGTGGCAGAGCTGGAATTTTCTCTTTATTGAAGAAAAGAGGGCATCTGAGGTTTAAGTGGATTGATTTGCTTGTTGCTTCAGGTTCTGTCAAGCTTAGGCTTTGGGTTTCGGCGGAGCAGGCGTCGGAGCTGTAGGTATAAAGGTTCTAGGTGCTTGTGTCCTACGCGTTGCAAAGAGAACCACTATGGCCAATATGATCGTACAGACTACCACTGCTGCTATCAGAGATGTCATCCACGTGTTCAAATCCACAATTGACATGGGCACACTATATGTGGCAACTTGTAGGTCTGTGTCACCACTTATTCTTCCCTCATTTGTCCAGATATCAATGTTTATTCTATCTGCCATAATCGCTGTTCCGTCGCTTGGTATTGTAAATGGCTCTTCAAGGGGATAATCGCCGCCTTTTGGAGTTAGCGTTGCGAGGGGTTCTCCCTCTATGGTCTCGTTCCCAACCCATTCACCTTTTTCCGCATCATAGTGGAACCAAGGATACTCAATGGTAATGTTATATATGATAACATAATCGTCTAGTTGATTTAGTACCGAAATCTTCAATTTTCCTTTTTCACCTGGCTTGTACTGGAGCTTGTCCGTCCATGTGTGCACTACTATTGCCTGTGCAGTCACTGACTGTGCACATAGGATTGCCAAAAGCGCAATCACCACAGACATTCCAATAATTTTCTTTCTCATAGTATCACCAGCCAGAGTTCTGTATCAATCTATTTTTAAGGTTTATTATTTTCCAATCTATTTCTCAAAATTGTTACGAAACAAAAACCTACATGCAACCTTGTCAGAAAGAAAAATTCAAACAAGCCCAAATCAAGCTCCAATAATCCTTCGACGGCCTGTGGTGCAGTCATAAACCTTCTCTATGAGCTCCGGAAAGTTATTCAATCCAACAAGGCAACTATTGTTGAAGGAGACGTCTCCATTGGCGAATGAGAAGACGGGTAGGCATGGCCTCAATAAATTGGTCGTCTTCGATGTAGAAGGGGTTTTGATCCCGAAAAGGCGTTACCTACTTTTTGAGACAGTAAGGAAGCTAGGTCTTTGGAGTTTCATCAAAATCATCGTGGTGGGGACCCTCTACGAAATCGGATTGCTGCCCCTTGAATCCACGCTAAGAAGGATTTTCGCGATGCTTAAAGGCCTCACAGTGGACGAGATTTTTCAACTCTACAGAAGAATTCCTCTAATTCCAGGTACAGAAGAAGTCTTCAAGAGATTGAACATGGCAGGGTATAAGACAGCCCTCATAAGTTCAGGTCTTCCCACACTTTTTGTCAAAGACTTAGCTGCCAGGCTAGACGCTGGCTACGCGTTCGGTTTGGAACTGGAGATAGTCAACGGTCATTTGACAGGTGTGATCGGGGGTGAAGTTCTAAAATCTGGTGGTAAGGCGATAGTTTTGAAGAAAATTCTTGAAAAAGGGGGTCTGTCCTCCCAAGACTGTGTTGTGGTCGCTGACGACCGAAACAATCTTCCCATGTTTCCTCTTTGCACATTAAGGGTTGGCTACAATCCTGATTTCATTTTAAGCGTCAAATCCGACTTTGTCGTTAAGGGCGACGTCTCAGAGATTTTACCGATCATAACAGATAACGTGCTGCAGGTTTCTAGCCCAGCTATTTCAAGAAGCGCGAGAATTCGCGAAACGATTCATATAAGTAGCTTTTTGTTGCCGTTTGTTTGCATATACCTGTTGGGAAATTATTTGGTATCTTTATTGATACTCATCCTAACTTTGTTATATATCATATCTGAAGTCGCTAGACTTCTAGGAATCAACTTTCCCATACTCTCCTCAATAACTTGGAGAGCCGCTAATAAACCAGAGCTTTATGAATTCGCAACAGCGCCAATTTTTTTCGCTTTGGGCATAGTATTTTCACTCATCCTTTTTCCCGCGTCCGCTAGTTATGCGTCCATCGCAATACTCACATTAGGCGACGGTTTTGCCAACATTCTTGGAAGAAAATTTGGAAGCGTTACCTTTCCTTTCAACAAAGGAAAGAATGTGGAGGGCTCAATTTTCGGCTTCCTCTTTGCCTCTGTTGGGGCTATGATCTTTGTTGATCCGGTGAAAGCCTTTGTGGGCGCCGCAGCAGGGATGCTGATAGAATGTCTTCCCTTGCCCATCAGCGATAACCTAGCTGTGCCTCTAGCCTCCGGACTGGTGCTCACGTTGGTTCCCTAAAACAGAGTGAGAGATCAAATTTTGGAGCTAGGGCGCCGTGTGCGATAAAATTAAAAGATTGTACGGCATCATATAAGTATCGTCACGTGAAAACTGATGAAGCGTAGCCATGCTAGCTTAGAGGAGTTTTCTCTGCTTGCCGGAACCAGAGAAAATTGAGTATAAACCTATTTCTGTTCGAGAGGCCCTCACCGAAATGAAGGACTTATCTGAGATAATGATCGATCTAGCATACTCAGCAGCTCTTTTCCACAGTCGTGAGCTTGCCGAAGAGGTTTTAGAACTTGAAAAACGCGTAGATTACCTCGCTTACATGTTAGACATGAACGCCATGCTGGCAGCCAGAGACGCAGAAGACGCTGAGGATCTCATTGGAGTAACAACCGTAGCTGCTGCCACCGACAAAATCTCGGATGCAGCCGGCGAAATAGCAACCATCGTACTCAAGGAAATAGGAATTCACCCCATCGTTCGAGAAGCCTTCGAGAAAGTGGAGGAACGATTGGCACGAGCCGAAGTTAAACCTACTTCCATTTTCATTAGTAAAAGGGTGGGAGAATTGGAGCTAGCCGCCAAGATCGGAGTTGACATAATAGCGATCCGCCGACAGAAAGAGTGGATCATAAATCCCAGCGAAGACGAAACAATTTTGGAAGGTGATGTTCTCATTGCGAGGGGAGCTCCTTTGGGAGTTGATGAACTGAAAGGCTTGGCTGAAGGAAAAATTAAAGAAATGGAATAGGGAGGAGTGAAGGCTGGCATTAACCAAAGGGCATTTTAGAAAAATTGTAGACAAACTCGTGTCTTTAAAAGACACGTCTGAACTTATGATAGACCTTGCGTACTCTTCGCTCCTTCTTAACAGTCGAGAACTAGCAGAGGAAGTGCAAGCCCTTGAAGAACGCATGGATAACCTACACACGGAATTTGAGCTCCTCGTTTTATCCAGTGGCTTCAAACCCGAAGAATCCAAAGATTTCCTCGGTTTGATAAGGTTAGGGGTAGTCACGGAAGAAATAGCGGACGCCGCTACGGAAATTGCTGGCGTTGTGCTCAGAGGACTGGAACCCCACCCCATATTGAGACGTGTAATAGAAGAAGCGGAGGAAACCGTAACTCGGGTGCGCATTTCAAATACTTCCCCATTAGTGGGAAAGAGCCTGCGAGAAGCCCAAATCCAGGAAGAGACAGGTATGTGGGTGTTGGTCATCAGAAGAGGCAAAAAATGGTTGCGTCCTCGCCCCGAGACGGTTATCAAAGCGGGCGATGTCTTGATTGCTTCAGGCTATGCGGAAGGAGAAGAAGATTTTGAGGAGTTGGCTTCTGGTGTCCGTGTGCCTGCTGCTGAGGAATCTTAAAGGGCATTGCGTGTTAGGCAATAACAGTTAGCGCTATGAGAAGAGAGACTGTTGTTATGCTGTCTGCCAACGAACTTTCAATGGGGATTACAAAGTTATCCGGGTCCCAACCCCTTCTGTAGGTTGAAATGGCCACGGCGTATGCGATAATAATCATAGCTGGGACGGCTAAAATGTTCGTAGTTAAGAGCTGCGCCGCGAATTTTAGTAGACCATCTGGAGTGGTTATTCCACGCGCAAAGGATGCCGTGATGAAGTAAAGTGTAAACATTATCGATGAGGCCATCCATCCTCCGCCTAACACGGTTAGATGTTGTTTAATTGAGGAAAAGGATGGTTTAACTACACCTAGAGCGAGGTTTGTAGTGGCTGTTGAGCCCACGATGGAACCTACGTCTCCCACGGTGTCGATCATCGCCGGGTAAACTACGTATATTTCTGGTCTATTACCTATAACCTCACTTACTTTAACGAGGAAGGAACCTGCAACATTGACAATAAAGGTCACAAATACGAGAGTGAACAAGAATTCTTTGATCGTGCCAACAAATTTCTCTTCTCTAACGGTTCTAGCTAAAATGTATACCACAATCAAAAGAAAAACAAAGTCGAGTAGCCCAATCAAGTAACGTCCAAAGGGGGCTAGCGTAAAGAAGATGTTCAGACATAAAATGTAACATGCTGTATCAATGATGTCTGAGCATGTAGATATCACTGGATACACAGTTACGTCTGGGTCTAAACCATGTCTAAAAGAAAGAATAGAAATTGCTATTGTTATGGGAGGGATAAAAAGAATAGATAGACCCATAGTTGCAATAACCACAGCCATTACTTCAATGAAATCCATGATCGTGGCTTTCCAAAGAAATAAGCCGAATATTGAAGCCCCTAGCCCGATCGTAATGCCACTTGCAAGCGACAATACGATGACCGCACGCAAAAGGAGGTAAAAATTCTTCGTGTTTTTGGTGTAGCTGGCTTTGACGGTTCCTAGGTGTAGGCCCGTGCTTAGGCGACCGCTAAAGAGACCTCCTATGGCTCCCCTGACACTTAGAATTCCCGGAAAGAGAGCGATTGTCCATGGGGCTAGGGAGAACACGCCAAAATATACGGCTAGAAGCGTTCCAGCCAGCATTCCACCAAAATCAAATGAAAGGGACAGTAGGGATTGACCTAAGCTTGCCGTCAATCCTCTTACTTGAGGCGCAGTCTCCGCTGTGTTGGTCTCCGTCATCGCAGTCACTTCCTTCCATCCAGTTTGGCCTCCACTCTTCTGATACTACGCCTTCGGCACGGATTCGGAGCGCATAGACGGTTACGCGGTTTTCCTGATCCATTTCTGGATCGGTAAGCTTCCGTAACGTTAACACTGTTTTCTGTAGCTCCTTGTGCACTAAGACTTTGTAAACAACAACCCTTAAAGGCTTTTTGTCGTCACGTCACCTTACAATCAGAAGTGGCGCGGGGTGCGGGATTTCATCGCTAGTAAATGTTCTTCATTTACGATTATTTCTAGAACTTGTTGAAGCTGACTATTTTTTCAATAGGCTTCCTGCTTTTCGCCTTTGGTTTCTCGGCAGGATATCCAAAGGATACAAGCGCTACAACCTTCCACTTGTCAGGAATGCTCAGGAGTTGTTTGATCTTGTCTTCTCCGAAATCTCCTATCCAGCATGATCCCACTCCCATGGCCCATGCAGCAATGACCATGTTCTGCAAGGCAATCGAAGTGCTAACGATTGACCATTTTCTTGTACCAATATGCCAGAGGCCTGTGTATGCGCATCCTACAACGGTAAATGCAGAATCCTTGATATGTCTGTTAAATAACCCTTTAGACAACTCCTTCTTAATCTCATAATCAGTTATGACAATAAAGTGCCATGGTTGTCTATTCGCCGCTGATGGTGCTTGTCTACCTGCCTCAAGAATCCTATCTAACACATCCTTCGGGATATTCTTCTGCTCATAACGTCTGATGCTTCTACGACTAAGAACAACATCAACCAGAGACATAAACATCATCAAAATATGTGTATGCCCCCTCTTTTACATATGTTGCTTCTTGAAAAAGCTTGTAACCATTTTGTAAAGCGTTCTGCTCTGGCGCGCTTCGCATGCTGCCTCTACGCAATTGCTTCGAGCTAGCGCTGCCTTTGCTAGAGAGGTTAGCATTAGTGAAAAGAACTAAATCTTTCATGCTTCTCATGGTAGATTATGCCAATAACTGGATTACATCTCCTGATGACCTATCAATGCAACTTCGAATGTGATCACTGTTTCGTCAACAGTCGTCCTGAAGCAAAAGGTGTCATGAAGATTTCAGATATAAAGCAAATTCTTGAGGAGGCAAAAAGTGTTGGAAATATTAAAAAGATATATTTTGAAGGTGGTGAACCTTTCCTCTACTATCAAACCATGCTCTGGGGTTTACGCGCAGCTAAAGACTACGATTTCAAAAGAGGAATAGTAACGAATGCATATTGGGCCACGTCAGTAGAAGATGCAAAAGAATGGCTTAATCCAATTTCAGAGATCGGAATTTCCGATTTTTCAATAAGCGACGACGTTTACCATTATGGTGAGAGCGAGGAGAACCTTGCCAAGTATGCTTACGAGGCTGCAAAAGACCTTGGGTTGCCAGTCGGCAAGATTACTATAGAAGATCCTGAGAAATGCCTGAAGCAAATCGAGTGGAAAGGCAAGCCAGTTGTCGAAGGTAGAGTTTTGTTTAAAGGTAGAGCAGCTGAAAAACTCGTGGAGGGATTACCTAGAAAGACATGGACAGAATTCGATAAATGTCTAGACGAGGACTTTTCTAACCAAAGTCGAGTCCACATAGACCCTTTTGGCTATATTCACGTCTGTCAAGGCATCACAATAGGAAACATGAAGCAAACTCCGCTGCATAAATTGCTCACCGATTTTGATCCAGAAGCACATCCAATATGCGGACCGATTCTTAGAGGAGGACCCGCTGAACTTGTTAGGGAATACAGAGTTAAACACGAAGAAAAGTACGTTGACGAATGTCATCTGTGCTATTCCACTCGTTTGAACCTGAGGAAGAAATTCCCTGACGTCCTTGCCCCAAATCAAATATATGGACTCTAATGAAAATGTGAGTACACGCACAGTCAATTTTTCGTGACTTGAGATGGGAAAGCCACGTTGCAAATTTTGAATATCTTTCTTCTGCTGTAAATGTTGGTTTTGAATTTGATGACGACGAGGAAGACGAATACTAAATCTATCAAATTGTGATGTACGCACGCGCATTATCGCTTAACTACATTCCTATAAAAATTCTCAATGACCTTATGTCCTTCCGGACATGTTTGGTCTTTGATGTTTATTCGCTCGGGGTGAAACTGAACGCCATAGAGTGGATTGTGTTTATGCTTGATCGCCTCTACTTCACATGACTGGGAGTCTGCTATTAGAACGAGACCTGCTTCATCAAGGCTTTCTCTCAAGACATAGTCATAATGCGATTGAGCTAGAGGTATTGTTTGGTGTTTCTCAAAACCTGCAAATATCTCGTCAACTTCAACTATACGAACTCTTTCAAATGTGTTCATAACAGGTTCATCAAGAGATGCAACTCTAGCGCCTAATGACCAACAAAACAATTGGTGGCCATAGCAGATACTAAATATGGGCAGATTGAGGCGTCTTATCAAACTGACAGTTCCCTTGAACATATCTCTATGAGAAGGGCTTACTATTCTAGCTGCGGAACCACTTATTACAACAGCGTCTATATCCTTGTCAATTTCGTAACTAGCATGAATGTCTCTAAATTGCACAGTTGTGCACTCGCTAAACTTCTTGACAGCCTTGAGTAATTCGTCGTTTTTCGAAGGTTTCAAAGAACAGTTAACGACTAATGATTTTGTCATATAACCATATCCAAATTATTGGCGCGCCATCAGTTTTTCTTTTAAAGGATCCTGTTATAGTTTATCTAGATATGCCTGCAAGTAAAGATTATGGCGCGCGCGCATCAAAAATGGATGTAACAGAAAAAAGGCTGTGTGTACGTGTAGGGTAGCCTAAGTGGTCTAGCAGTAGTGATTCAAGAGGAAGAAAGTAATGTGAACAATGGAAAAGCCTTTAGAATCGCTGCACGCACACGAAATGGAAAGCTTCTTTATCCTTTCACTATTCCTAGTGTGAATCCGGCTGCGAAACTTCCTGATAAAGGCAGATAAGTTAGGGTGCTCGAGAAAAAGCCCACTATCTGCGCAACAAGACTTGATAGGGTCTCTAAAAGCTTTTCACTGTTGAGTTTGATGACTTCTACATGCATCAAATAGAATAAGGAGAGCGCATACAAACCTAAAAGAACCATCAAGATTTTGATGATTTTCTTAGTGGCGTACCCAATCAAGAAGCCACCGACTCCACCGATACTTAATGAAAAGAAAATTTGGGTGAAAAAGTCATTCATCTTGATTCCCTGGGTCAAGAGTAGTGATTCTTATTATATAGCAATATCTAACACAATTGTGTTGACACAGTCACGCTTTCTCATTTGAAGACACAGGAGCGAAGGCATATACCTGTTGCGCGCGCCTACTTCCTCAATTCTTGGCGGTTCATCTGAGGTTAATGTGGAAGTAGTTGTCGTATAGTCCTCAGTGACTAGTTCTAGCCTGAGTGTTTTCGGTGGTGGGCAGCTGATCTGGGAGCTGCATGTTGTTGTTAGTGTGCCACGGAAAAAGGTAACAACAACACCCGCTTCTAAGTTGAGTTGTTGTTGGTTTTCCTACTTTTGTAAACAACGACAACTCTTCTTAGCTGAGTTGAGGCTTGGGCAGGTGTTTCAGTTTGAGAAATTTTTAGCAAGAAAATTGCAGGCACGCAAAGCTTTAAGCTGATTTCAGCTATATTGTTTTTTGGTGAGAAGATGATAGGGGCAGTAGTTTTCTTAATATTTTTCGTTTTAGTTACCCTGATCTCTCTTGTTGTTGACCTTCCTCCTGGGATATACGTAAATGAATGGTTTGGTATCCCCGAACCTGACTATTCTTCTGTAGTAAATGGCATCATAAACGGAGCAGTCTACGGAGTCGTCGTCTGGTTAGTTTTTAGCCTAGCGAAAATGGGGAGAAAGAAAGAACCGGTTAAGCCACCGTTATTAGAGAAGGCAGAAGAGGCTAAGAAACCTAAAGAATCAAAGCTCCTGATAGAATTGACGGAGATAAAGGGAATTGGTCCTAAAAACGCTAAAAAACTGAAAGCTGCAGGCGTAAAAACTGTTTCTGACTTAGCAAAACGTTCTGCCAAAGACCTCTCAGAGAAAACTGGGATCTCTATAAAAGATATTTCACGATGGATTGTACAAGCAAATGAGATGATTAAATAGCGCGCGCATTACAATTTGTCACACCTATGATGTCTGCACAATGTTGCTTTTTCTCCTATAGTGTGACAGGTCACAAAAAAAGATGTGGGTAAGGGTAGCCTAAGTTTTCTACTCAAAGCAGTTCCAAAATTACACTTTCATTATCATCCAGCGCGCGCACAAGGAAATTGACTGCTTTTTTATTCTTGAAAACGTTGCAAGGCCTTGTAGATCGCCTCAGTACCAAAAGTTACGGATTCTACTGGAATGCGTTCATCCTCGCCATGTATGGTTTGCATGAAGTTAAAATCTGCAGGCAGTTTCATTGGCAAGAAGCCATAGGTCTGAATGCCCAGCCGAGAGAAGAAGCGAGCATCTGAAGTACCAGGTATCAACAACGGCAGCGGTTCGCCACTTGGGTCGGCCTCACGCAGAATACCTGCTAATACATCGAATAAGCCCATATCCGGTTCAGCAGGGCCAGGGTCGAACCGTACTACTTCAAGTTCCACTTCATCACCGATGATCTGGCGCAGTTCAGCTATCATATCCTCAGGACCTAAGTCAGGCAACAGTCGTCCATCCAGTTCAAGGACAATCTTGCTGGGGATCACGTTGATCTTCTCCCCGCCGTGAACAATCGTGGGATTGACCATGTTGTGAAGCAACGGTTCAAAGGTTTGCCCTCTTTGGCCGAGCAGTTCCAGCAAGCTGTCAAAGTCTGTATGGAAAGCCGAGGCTATTGCTTCGATCATCT
>JAOUPL010000042.1 GCA_029879825.1 Candidatus Bathyarchaeota archaeon | reverse complement strand
CTGGAATGGTTTTAGCTTTGATTCTTAGAAGAAGGAAAAAGAAACAGCCCGAGCCCATAATACCATACTATGCGTAAACTCAAGTTTGAACTTCTCTTTCTTCCATAACCATAAGAATCAGAACGGGGTCTGTCCGCCATGAGGTCTTCATACCTGATAAGGTCGGTCTGGGACGGCTACATCATCCCCCAATAAAGATTACAGCGCCCCACATATTTGAATATTTACGGAAATAACTAAACAATTTGTAAGATGCCTGAAGCTAGACGTGATGAACAGTGAAGGCCTATTAGAAACTACATAATGGCTAGGAAACTAACGAGTTGATCAGTTGATATACCCGGCATTCTTTGCATTTTTCATATTTGGTTTCATTACAGTTTTTACACAAAATTTTGTTAAGTTCAAGAATCTCAGAGTTCATTGCCAAAACCTCACTAACCGTTAATTATGATGAGAAAACCAACGCTAAATAGACTTGTTTCGCAAACTGAAATATTCCTATAACGAAATAAGCGTAGAACCGCTAATTCACATCAACGCCTTTTTGCGAAGGGTTCTTAAAGTTCCAGAAACTCCCGTAGCATGAACAACCGCAGGTTTTCCATTAATTTCCGTTATAGAAGCAATGGAGGCTCTAACCCTTTCGAGAGCTGTATGTGAACAGCGAACAATTGCGAAATTTCTTTGTGGATTATACTCCATGAGGCTGAGGTTGGCTTGGCTGGCGCCGTATTCTCCGAAGAGTTTGAGGACGGCTTTCCAAACAGCGTCAATAACATCCCTTTCGTTGACAGGTTGCTCGCTTTCGACTTTAAGAGCCAAGTAACGCCTTCTCATCCGTCTAGACACAGTTTTTCCTCCTCACGACCCGTATGCCAGGAGCCACATAATCTGGACTCAACTTTTCCCTGTTCCGTTCAACTATATCGATAGGGTTTTCTGAGAGGGCGCGCAAAGCAGAGAACACGGACATATTGAAGAGGACTGTGAGGGCAGCGTAGTCGTGGGGTCCCCTTATGAGATACTCGTTTGTTGCTCCGCTGGAAATGGTGACCGGCACCTTGAACCTTTCTGCGATTTCAACCTCCCTTCGTAGACGAGAAAGAAGACGGATTCTTGAAAAACCTGTTAGCAACAGAAGGGGGGTCATTTCTATTTCGAGGGAAGACAAGGCTTTCGAAGCAAGTTCCGCTTCTGCAGGATCAAAAAATCTTTTGCGTGGGTCGGTGGCCGGAAAGTGAAGGAGATCAACTCTCCGATCTTTGGCTGCTTGTCTAGCGACACCCTTCGAGGTGCACGTTACGGATATGACCTCGAATTTTCGCCTGAAACGTCGCAGGTCGCGAAGAAGCTCTCCGGATGTTTTTGGAGAGAGATTCACCCTTGTGACGAGGTCTATCTTGGCATCATTGCAAATGTGTTGCAACTGGTTGATTTGGTCTCGCATGATGTTGGGTGGAAGAACTAAGCCTACTAGACGGTATCCCAGTTCAGAGGATTTCCTAATCATCCTCTCCACCTGATCAAGGTCTTTGATTGGTGCACGGAGATGCAGGTCGACAAACCTTATCATGGTAACATCCCGAGTTCTCGGCAGGTCTTAATGATGTCTTCAATTTTTGTTTTTCTGAATCGTATGCATATGCGAATGGGGTCAGATGTGCAAAGTTTGAGTCTGCCTTGGAGGGCTGCTTGTTTGTCTAATCTGATGTAAAGTCTTCCCTTTTCCACATGCAGATTGATTTCCCTACTTAACGTCTCTTTGTCCAACTCGCTAAGGTGAGAGGAAAGGTTATCAACTAAAGCCCTGATTGTTTCCTTATTCTTGATTTTGGCTTCAAAAAGGGTGATGGGGTTGCCATAATGCCCCCTCAGGTTACTCTTGTTAAACGCTATGTCTTCCATGTGGTTGCTTGGAAGAACATTTTGCGCTGCCTTAACAACTTTGTCCAGATCCTCAGTTGCGTGGGCGAAGAATCTAATGTCAATGTAGGCGATGGGTCTTTGAGACAAAACATGCCACAACCGTTTCATATTTGTTTGTCAGGTCTAAATATTTAACCTGCACATATAGGCGTGTTTGTTACTCAAAACTTCGTTGGCTTGTCAGATTTGTAATCATGATGAAGCATTTTAATAGGCTATATGACGATAAGATGTCGACTCAATGGTCGCCTTTTTTTGTATGATCACTTGCTTTCAAGGACTATTTTGTCTTTTATTCCGTTCTTCACGTATTCTTGCGCCCAAATTTCGAATCTAGGCTGAGCCGTCCATTTCCTTTTGAACGATTCTACCCCAGAGTCGCATGCCCATCCCAAATCAAGCCATGTGTAGCCTTTTTCTTTAGCGTAAACGATTTCTTTGAACAGAATGAAATCTGCTAGCGATGGATAATCCAAGTAGAAGCCCAACGGTATAGTCATCGTAGTATTATTTAGAAAGTCAACTACATCAAATCCTATCAACATTTTGTTCGAAAATACGTTGAATAGTAGAGGAGACGCAAAATTTTTCAAGTATTCTCTTATACCCAAGTATAGCTGGCTATCCCACAAATCACATTTCTTTTCCATCTCGTGGCAAGCTACGAGATGGTAATGAGCGGGGGTCATTTTTCTTCCAATTTCCAGATAATATCCTCTTTTTATTGCGTTGTGGACTCGATACCTTAAGTCTTTATACGTATTGCCTTTCAACGTTTCATCGAACTTGGGGAGATAAAGTTGGTAGTCTCTGTCAAAACTTGTGTTTGCAGAATGAAAATCTCCGATGTCTTTCTGCAACTTTTCTGGTGAAGTAACCACTATTTTTTCAGGATCAAATAGTTTCGCAGCAGTTTCTACGCATTCTAGTTTGTCTTCGCATCCGTTAAGTTCAAAGAGGCTTAAGTATAGTATTTTACTGAAACGATCATAATACACTAGATACGTGTCTTTGTAGACATATGGCTCGCCGAAGGCTAGAGAATAGAAACCTGCCAGATGCTCGTCGAAATGTCCTAATTGTTGATAAAGAATCATCTCATTCTTTGTGAGGCGTTTCAATACAGCCAAAGAGTACCAGTGCCTCTGTAACAAATTCAAGACAGTTAGCTCTTCTTTAAAAAGCTTTTGTATCAAAGATACATGCGGTAAGCCTAACATGCTTCCAAAGGTTTGCCTACCACAAGATTAATAATCCACTTGTCAATGCTATTGCAATACATAAACAGAAGAGGCATAAAACACAAAGATGATCCCAAAAGAATTTTTCATAACAAGTGGGAAAGCGACAAGTCCAGTTTCTGAACTCAACGCTTTCGACCTCGCTCTCAAAAAGGCTGGAATCGCCCAGTGTAACCTTGTTCCAGTCAGTTCCATACTCCCGCCAGGATGTAAGGAAAGGAAATGGAGAAAAATAGCTGCAGGTGCAATTACCCACGCAGTAATAGCCAGAATGGATGGAGACGAAGGAACAACGATTGGCGCGGGAATAGCATGGGCTTGGGAGAATGACAGGAAATTTGGACTCGTTGCTGAGGCCCACGGGTATATGGACTTAAAAGCATTGAGAGAAACTCTCGAGTGGAAAATCAAAGAGATGGCGAAGATAAGGGAGATAGAAATTGACAAGATAAGTTATCGAACAGAAGTTTTGAGAGTGCCCATGGACAACTATGGCTGTGTCATAGCTACACTAGTTTACACTCTATGACCTCTGAGCTACTGAGCTACAGTTTTCTCTCTTTTCCTCTTTGAACTGCCTTACGACTCGGTCGAACTTTCTCGGCACCACGTCCTCTGTGATGAAGACCGCGAACTTCCTTACCAGCGCTGGTCAAACCGCGGAAAGCTCGGCCGTGATGAACGTCTTCACAGATCCAGTTGACATTCTTGTCTGATTTGATGGCTGGATGGTTTGGATCCGCCATAATAACCTCAAACCATTTGAAGCGGCCATCTTCCCAAACCCAGTAAGAGTTTAGAACTTCTAGGTTTGGAAACTTTCTCGCCGCCCTCTCTTCAGCGATTAACCTCATGTTTTTAGCTAGTTTATATTTGGTGACGCCCATTCGTTTGGGTCTACGGCCCGCCTTGGGTCTGGTCTTTCTCATGCCAGCACGTTTAACGCGAACCCGAGCCATGACGAACCCTTCCTTGGCCTTGTATCCTAGGTTCCTTGCTCGGTCGAGGCGCGTAGGTCTTTCAATCCTGAAAATTGTTGGCTGGTTGCGCCAGTCTATGGCTCTTTGCCACATCAACTCTTTTACAAAAGATTCCTCTGGTTTTTTCCAAGCCCTCGCGATGTATTTGTAAGCCATTCCCATTCCCTCAGTTATGGTGGTTCAACCTTAAGGTTACATCCCTATGGAACCTAGTTCTCCAAACAGCTTGTAGCTATGAGCCACAAAACGATTAATAAACCTTTTCAGCCTTGTCTACGAGTTTAGCTTCCTTCACGAGCAGGTATCCGCTATGATTTTCCCAGATTCTCTCTGTCTGAAGCACCTGAATTCTTTTCTTAAAAAACGGTGCGTCAAGAACCAAGGTTTCGTATTCGCCTCCCTCACCCACCAACGATATTTGATATTTGTCGTTTAATTCGACAAGGTTCTTTATGGTTGCTGAGTCGATTTTCCTTCCAAGCCAGTTCTGATCAAAGCCGTAAGCGTACACGCCAACGATGATAACCTCAAAATTTAGGTTGATGATTTCTTTCAGTAGCTGCATGGAATCTACTTGCCAGAGGGGTGCAATAGACTCGAGGTTTAATTCTCGGCACACCTTGTCAATTCGTTCCTTTTGGTACCGTGATGATATTGCCCCGGACACAACTCCCTCTATGGCGAGTGTTGCGAGCAGACTTTTGAGGTCCTCAAGTTCTGTTTCTCGTACTCCAACAGTTTCAGCCTTCACTAAAGGAATTTCAACAGCCTTAGCGAACAGGCCTGCTAGGTGAATGTTGGGGAAGTGGAACATCCAGCTGTCTTCTCGCTGAGGAATCATGGTGACTAGAACTTTTACCTCATAACCCAATTTTAAAGCACGGTAAAGAGCTAGAGCAGAATCCTTTCCGCCCGTAACCAAAGCTGCAACGCGCATATAATATGCAACTCAACTTACCTCTACTGTTTCCTTTGTTATTAAGTTACTACATTCTCGCCAATTCTGGATACGCATGCAGGAACGACGACTGCCCTTTAACAAAACGATATCAGAAACGTTCAAGTTTGTGACTGATTCAAAAGAGAGGCTAGTAAGCAATGTTGATGAAGCGTTTTTCACTTAGCCAAAATCTTTGGAAGTATTCCTCGCATTGCATAAGCGCCTCTTTAACCGGCAGATCCCATAAAGGAACAGTAATTAAACCCCAGTCGCACTCCACATCTGTAGCATCTACCTGCAAAGCGAAGAGGTCGTTTGAACCAATGAAGCTCCGATTAGCGAGGTTTTGTCGATTAAGAATCAAAGCAGCGAATTGCCTGCGGGTTTCAATCTCTTTGGTTAAGGAGTAAACGATGCTTTCCAGTTTCTGCTTTGTGAAGCCAGTGTTCACAACGTCGTCGACGATGAGGAGAGTCTCACACTGATTCAGTCGGTCACGAAAATAGGCTGTCCATTCTAAGCTTGGAAAATAGGACTCTATATGATGTTGCATGTAGAGGGGGCGATGAGCCACCATGGGAACGAAGTTTTCAACCACAGAGTTCATTCTTGCCAAGGAGTAGGCTACGGGAAGCCCCTTCAAAACAACCCCCAAAATTAAGGTTTTTTTCATGTCAAGTCGACGACTCGTAGTCTCACTCAATCTTTGAATAAGGCTTTGAGCGACGTACTTCTTTCTCATTCCCCGGCAAGCCCAACTTTCTACTTAAAATTGACCTTATTACTTTTTCGACACCGTTCACAACTTTCCCGCCTCTTCGATTAGATGCTGCGTCTTCTTTTTCCATTCGTCGAACCCTTCAGGTGAAACTGGGTAGGTTTGATACAGAGTTTTCATTTTTTTCATGAGGCGGACTGTGGCGCGTAATCGCTTAAGAAGGGAAATTTTTCCGATTCCCCTAAAGATTCGTCGAGTTTTTTCAGTTATGTTGAGGCGAGTATCCTCACCCATACTAGTTTTAAGAAGGTCGTCTTCGGTGATTAATCGATATTTCATTCCGTAATTCATGTCTTCATCGTTTAATTGTTGAAGAAGCAGACGGAAGACGTCGAGGCCCGCTTGTTTAGCTCCATACGACTGCATGTACCTAACATTGTAGGACCACATGTTCTCTCGACCCACATTCCCCGTCTCCAGAGCTTCGATGATTGTCTCTCCAGCGATGGTTCCAGCCATCATTGAGGGCCCCATTCCACCGCCGTGAATCGGGTTCACTTGGCAGGCGGCGTCTCCAACGATCAAGATGCCATTCCCCACCATGCAATTGATGGGTCTCCTAGTCGGAACATGACCTCCACCCCCACTCAGAATTGATGAACCTCTAAAGAAGGGTCTGGACAAAACGTTGTCATAGAGCCGATTTTTGGGATTGGGAAAACCTTTGGACATAGCTACTCCTAAGCCTACGTTAACCTTCGTTCCTCCCTCAGGAAAAATCCAGAAGTATCCTCCGGGGGAAACCTTTTGATTGAGGTAAATTTCACAAAAATCTGGTTCGGCGATTTGCTCTTTTACTTCACGAATTTCGCGGTAGCAGATCACCACATCCTCTCTGCTAGCATTTGCGTCAACTCCGATTTCTGGAGGAAGCTTCTTTTGTAAAACCGCTGAAAAACCACTAGCATCTACCGTAACTTGACCAAACACTGAAACCTTATTTCCCGTTTCCATATTTCTAGCCAAGACACCGTTGACGAAATGATCCTTTACGATGAGTTCTACTGCTTGAGTTCTTTCTAGAAAGGTTGCTCCGGCTTTTGTAGCCTCTTTCAACAATCTCTGCCCGAAGAGGCGACGGTTAACCATATACCCATGGAGGCCTTCTCCCTTAACGTCGATGGCGAATTTCATATCTGGTGAATAGATCTTAACGCCGATTAGCTTTCGCTCAAGCTCCTTTCCCGCAGGATATTCTAACCCTAGAGTGTCGAAATGATGCTTTCCTATGGCGTCTCCACAAACCTTGTCTCCTATGTCTTGCTCTCTTTTTCGATCAATCAGACAAACGTTAAACCCGGCTTCGGCAACGGTCTTCGCCGCCAAGCATCCTCCTGTTCCAGCACCAACAACAACCACGTCAAACTTTTTCAATAATCACCACTTCGGCAGTTCTTACTTCATTATCTACACTGAAAAGACTTCATAACATTTACGATATTTGGAGAGAAGGCAAGGTTCGGTGGAGTTTAATTTAAAAGCATAATCAAACAAAACTCGTTTGGTTGTGCACTCAAATGGTCCTAAAAATTGAAAACGTCATGGTCAGCGACGTGATAACAGTTGAAGCTGAGGCCACCGTAAGGCAAGCGGTGGACCTGATGAACGAGCATGAAATAGGATGCCTAATTGTAGTGGATGAAGAAGAAAAACCCGTTGGAATCTTAACCGAAAGGGACCTGCTTAGAAGGGTTCTCGCTAAGCGCAAAGACCCCGTGAGAGTCAAAGTTAGCCAAGTGATGTCTAAGCCACTGGTAACCGGAACTCCTCACATGGACCTTGAAGCCGCCGTGAGGCTTATGTTCAAAAAGAAAATCAAAAAGCTCCCGGTGGTTGAAGATGGGCAGCTCGTCGGCTTGGTAACCCTAACAGACATGGTGCGTGTCCAGCCTCAGATTATTGAGGTGCTAAAGAAGCTTTCTAGAACGGAACTACCACCGAAGCGGATAAAAAAAGTAGTTGATTACTACGTGGTTTAAATGAAAAAATAGGTTTTCACTTTTTGCGCAACGCTGTGAACTGGCAATGGCCTTCGTTTGGAATGGAAGTTTCCATACGAACGTCCACTGATAGGTTCAAGTTGTTGTACAAGGCTTCAAAAGCCGACAAATCGATGTGTTTGCAAGTTAAGAGTTTTGCAACATCTTCTCCACATTTTTCTTTAATCAAATTCAGAAACACGCAAGGACTAACACTGTGGGTAAGCTGGGAAGTATTGCTAACCACCACCGTCAAAGCTTTGCACTGGGTCCCCATATTGAAGATTTCTAAAAATCTTTGGCACACGTGGGGGAATGGCCCAACTCCAGTTTTCTCGGCAACCTCCTTTATAACTTTATAAGTTTTGTCGGAGTATTTTTTACCCAGTTCTATTGCATTGCCCATGAGGTTTCTTCCATATTCTCCAAACATTTCCTTTGCTATGTCTTCAATTTCTTCCTTCTTCTTGTTTTCTATGTTTTTTGCGAAGCTATCGATTAGTTTGTTGGCGTCAAATTCTTGAAGAATTGTGTCAAGTATACGCTGGTCGATATCAAAGGATATTTCTTCACTCATTTTCATGCACCTTTAGGTAAGCTTACTGTTATGGCGTTTACAGGGCAAATTTCGACGCAGTCATTGCACACTACGCACTTGTCTCTATAAACAACAAACAGCCGATAGCTGCCGGGTTCCTGAGGATCCGTTTCTCTAAATCTCGACACTTCCTTTGGTGCCACGACAAAGACGGCGTGTGGACAAACTTGAAGACATTTCTTACACGCAAAGGGAGTCAAACATTTAGACTCATCTATTTCAATTTTCGGCAACAAACCTCATCACCAAACGTCTTTAAGCGCAGGCAAACTACTTCTCTCCACAAGCGTTATGGCGCCTCTTGGACAAGCGGTTTCGCAAAGACCACAACCAAAACATTTGAACATGTCAATGTTGGCTTTGCCAGTGGTCACTTCCATTTTGGTGGCACCGAATTGGCAACGACTAATGCATGTGCCGCATCCGTTACATTCGTCGTAGTTCACCTTGGCTACGTGATGGCCCTTGAGTAAGGTTCCTTGAAGCCCATAATCTAAACGTAGCCTAATTTCAATGCAGTCAGGGTAGTCGCAGTTACATATTCCACCAATGTAAGGTGCGCCAAAGATCATAACTGTATGAACCATTCCCCTTTTGTTCCAGTATCTGAGGAAATCTTTGGCTTCCTGTGGCGACATGAATTCGGCGCCTCCCTTGTATCTTTCTGGCCATCTTTCCCATTTGTACATGCCGGGTCCTATTCCTATACAGGAGTAGGTTTTCGAGTTTTCTTGGGTTGCTCGAGCGAGTCTTCTGCAGATACAGTCTATCTTTGCTATGGGGTAGA